>JAUXXK010000484.1 GCA_030681145.1 Methanobacteriaceae archaeon
TAAAATCAAATATATTGAAGCCTAAAAACTCAGGAACTTTATAACCAAATACTTTTTCTAATGACGGACTTGCATAAGTTATATCTCCTTGGTAATCTAAGACAATAATTATATCCAGAGCATTTTCAATTAAAGATCTAAAATGTCTTTCACTGAGTTTTAGGGCATTATTGGCTTTTTTAAGTTTAGAGATATTTCTTGCTGCTGCAAATACCCCTTCAACTTCCCCATTTCTACTTCTATAAACCGAAGCATTGAATAATACATCCCTAGTTTGGCCAGAAGTATGGCGAAGATTTAACGAATAATCCTTTAAAGATCCATAAAATAATGCCTTTTGATACCCTTTCATGGCTTTTTCAGGATCAGTGAAGTATTGGACAAAATCAGTTCCAATTAAATCTTTTCTGGGCAATCCAATTGCTTCTTCTGTGGCTAAGTTAACATCCATTATTTCCCCATTTTGGCTTATTGTTACCATAGGATCTAAACTAGCCTCAATAAGATTTCTTGAATAATTCAAAGAGGATTTAAGCTCTTCTTCAATTTTTACTTGTTCTTCAATATCCCTGCAGCTAATTACTACACCATTTACGTCATTTTCATCAAAAATAGGGCTTTCCATAGTTTCAATCCATTTATAATGCCCATTAGATGCTTTTATTCTTTTTCTTATTTTTTCAGGAAAACCAGTTTCCATACAATGGTTAAAAGAATTTAAAGTTTTTTCCAAGTCTTCAGGATGAATAAACTCAAAAAAAGAATTGGCAACCATTTGTGTCGGTTCATATCCCAAAATGTGTTTAATAGAAGGACTTACATATTGAAACCTGCCTTGAATGTCGA
This sequence comes from Methanobacteriaceae archaeon, assembly GCA_030681145.1. Classification (GTDB taxonomy): domain Archaea; phylum Methanobacteriota; class Methanobacteria; order Methanobacteriales; family Methanobacteriaceae; genus JAUXXK01. The sequence continues at coordinate 847 of JAUXXK010000484.1, forward strand.
CTTGGCCCACAATATCCCCCATGCTCTTAGTAATTAGTTCAAGATAATTTTGAGTTTTTTTGAGTTTTCCTTCAATGTTATTGCGATATACTGACATTTCTAAAGCAAAACGTAGTTCACTATCATCAAAAGGCTTTAAAATATAATTTTTTGGTTCAGTAGACTTTGCCCGATCTATAATTTTTTCATCAGAAAAAGCAGTTAAATAAATAATGGGAATATCCATATGATCTCGAATTTTCTCAGCAGCATCAATTCCATCCATTTTTCCATTTAATACAATGTCCAATATTATAATATCTGGTTTTTTCTCTAATGCTATTTTAACAGCCTCTTCTCCAGAAGAAGCAACTGCAATAACATCAAAATTCCATGAATTAAGCTTATTTTTGATTTGAAGAGCAGTTATATTCTCATCTTCTGCTAAAAGAACTTTAAACCCTGACATTTTATTTCCTTTAATTAAATTATATATCGATATTATTATGTAAAGAAGTGAAATAACTTGGAAAATATTTTGAAAAAATTATATGAAAATATGATGATTACCATCTCTTGAAAAATATTTATTTTCTTTAAATCCCACTTAAATATTTTCAAGCTGTTTTTCAAGAAATTTGCGTTTTTCAGCCTCTTGATTTCTTTCTTGAATTAATTCATTAATTTTCATTTCATAGTTATCTTTAAATGAAATCGCGCGTTTTTCCAGCATAACATAATCATTATTTAAAGATTTGTTTGCCTTTTTAAAGTTAGCTATTTGAGATTTTAGAGTTTTTAATTGATCTTTAAATTCTTTTTCCATCTCTAAATACTCTTTTTTGACTTTTCCAACTTGTTTTTTAAGTTGAGATTTATTCTCTCTTAAAGTTTTATTCTCATCCATTAATACATTATATTGCCGCTCGTATCTTCTTAAAGAATCTTTAATTTCTTCATTAGCATTATCCATTGATATTTTATTTAATGGATCATTAATCAACATTTTACCATCTTCTGGTTCAAAAATCACATCACTGTTTAATTCCATCTGAATCTTTAAATTTTCCTCAAGTTTCGCCAAAGAATCTTTATATTGTTCAATTCTATATAATAATTCAGATTTTTCATTTTCTAAATTTTTTATTTGTTTTCTATGATTTTCAAGAATTAAATGATTTTCTTCCTTTTGTGTATTATCAGGAATGATATCATCTATTTGTGAAGATTTAATAATTTTAGGCCCAGAAGGTAATTTTTCAGGTTCTGATAGATTTTTAAAGTCATTGTAATTTTCTTTATCTCTTTTATGATCATATAAAGCCTTATCAATATTTTTCTGAAGAACATCAATATCAAAAGGTTTTAAGAGATATGCTGAAGGTCCCGTATTTTTTGCCCTTTCTTTAGTATTAGCATCTCCATGAGCAGTCAAATAAATTATTGGTATTCCTAAATCCTTTTTTATCTGATCAGCCGCATCTATCCCGTCAATTTTTCCCTTTAAAAAAATATCCATTAATACTAAATCTGGTTTTAACTCTTCAGCCTTTTTTATGGCTTCTTTTCCTGAAAAAGCAAAAGTAGGGACATCATACCCTGCTGATTTCAATTTTCTTTGAAGTTCCATTGCTGTAAGTCCTTCATCTTCAACAATCAAAATTTTTGCAGGCATATCAACATCCTCATGATTATAAATTAAAACATTTATTTTTTGGATATGTCAATTATTAATACATGTAAATATTTTTAAAATTATAATATCATAATTGTATTATTAATTATAATATTTAATATTAGTTATTAATTTTTAAGTCCCGGAAATAGTTATAATTGCTCCTTTAAAAACAGATTTAAGTTAATTAATGTTTAAAAATTAAAATTAAAATCAATGATAATTAGATAATTTAATAGATGAAAAATATTAACATACTTAATTATTTATTACTGAATGAGCAGAATAAAAAAACTTTTCTAAAATAGAATTAAATGATATAATTTATTATTTATTTAGTTATTTTAACATCCAAAACCACATGGACAACACCTGGAGAATATTTTTTTATAATCCTTTGATTAATAAGTTGTACATCCATTCCTTCAGCAACTCTTTTTATCCTATTAATAGGCCTTTCTAGTTTTATTTTATCATAAACAGATTCATGGTAATGAATAATCCCTGATCCATCCAGTGCATTAATGGCCGATTTAATATAATCTTGAGTATTGCCTATGTATCCCATTAAAACCCTGTCAACAGAAAAATTAGCAGCTAGTTCCATAGAATCGCCAAAAACAGGGTTAACTATTCCTTCAACTTTGTTTAAAAAAACATTCTCATTTAAATATGAATATGAAACTGGATTTATTTCAATAGAATGAATTTTGCTAGCTGAAGAATGAACAGCTACAGGAATAGAGAAATATCCTATTCCTGCAAACATATCCAAAACTCTTTCATCATCTTCAATAAGTTTAGCTATTCTCATGCGTTCTAAAGTATTTCCTTTAGACCACATAACTTTTGCCACATCCAATTTGAATAAACAACCGTTTTCTCTATTTATTGTTTCAGTTTCAGACCCAGCGAGTATTTCAATGTCTGGCTGCCTTTTTTTACCAGAAATACGGCCCAGTTTAACAACAGTTTTAATTCCTTTCATTTCAAGTAAATTTTGAGGATTTTCAACCTCTTTATCTAGAATTAACACATGGCCAATTTTTT
>JAUXXK010000485.1 GCA_030681145.1 Methanobacteriaceae archaeon
TAAAATATTTTAAATAGTTCTTTAAATCAATTACGATTACCACTTACCAATGTTTTTAATGGATTATAATATGCTTTAGATTATTAAAAGATTTTCATGGGGTATTCTAGTGAAGATGGAAAAAGCACTAGGGTTGTACGAGGATGTTAAGAGCGATATGAAATTTTTTGTGAGCTCTGAGGTCCGATCCAAGATATTGTTAAGTCTAATGCAGAAACCTAAAAATCTTCCTATCCTAAGACAAGAAATTGATTTTAGCTCTTCAACCATACTCCATGCCATGTATCAACTGGAGAATAAAAAATTTGTTTTTAAAAAGTCTGGAAATTATTCATTATCTCAAATGGGTGAACTTGCTGCTTTGAAACTAGTAAATTTGATGAAATCTTTTTCTTCCATGAATAAACTACAAAATATTTTATTAAACCATGAAATTGAAGTTATACCGCATCAACTTTTACAAGGTATTGAATGTTTAGAAAAAGGACAAATTTTAGAATCAAAACCTAATAATTTAATGCACCATTACCAAACTATTTCAGATAAATTCTTAAATTCAAAAAACGTTAAAATTATATCTTCTGTTTTTTATCCCTTCTTTGTAGATGTATTGAAAAATTCCTGCAAAAACGATGGAATTTTGCAAATGTTAATGACTCAAGATGTGGGAAACATAATTTTAAGTGATTTTAGAGCGGAAATTAGTAGTATAAACAAGCCTAATATTAATTTATTGAAAATTGACAATGAGCTGAAACTTTGTCTTTTACTTGCAGATGATTTCATGGCAATGGGTCTTTTTTTAGATAATGGGGTGTATGACTCTAATCGATTTTTAATAAGCAATAGTGAAGAATCAATATCATGGGCTAATGAATTATTTAAATACTATCTTGATAAAGCTATTCAATTTAAATTGTAGCTTATTTTTAGTATTATAGATGCAATATTTTTTCAATTAATCACAGTATATTGTTTATTGATGGGGAATAGAACTTTTTTTGGTAAAAAATAATGGAACTAACTATTAACATTTTTAATATTACTAATTAATAATATCATTATCTTCAACAAAATAATAATTGGGATATTATGGGAAATAATAATATAATCTTTTTTGGCTGATAAAATGTCTTTAAAAAATAATAAAGTGAAATACGAAAGCATGGTTGAGGTGTACTATGCACTGGAATCCACCACAAAAAGACTGGAAAAAACTAAAACTCTTGCAGACTTTTTTTCTGGTATTGATTCCGAACTCCTTCCAGTAGTAACCATAATGGCATTGGGAAGAGTTTTTCCTGTTTGGAGTGAAGAAGAGTTAGGGGTTGGTTCAAAACTTCTTATTAAGGCCATAGCATCAGTAGTAGGTGTGAGTTCTGATGATGTGGAGGATCAAATTAGGGATCAGGGCGATATTGGTACTGCCAGTGAAGTTTTATTCAAAAAAAGATCACAAACTACATTTTTTTCACAACCACTGACAATTGAAATGGTTTATAATAATCTGCGAAAAATTGCATCTATATCTGGTAATCGGGCACAATCTCGAAAAATGAGCATTATTAGAGAACTTTTGTCATTGTCTTCGCCGATGGAGGCCAAATACATTACTCGTACAGTATTGGAGGAACTTCGGGTTGGTGTAGGTGAAGGAACTATTCGTGATGCCATTTCTGTTGCATTTGGTGTTGACAAAGAAATACTGGATCGGGCGCATATGTTAACTAATGATCTTGGATGGGTGGCTCAAGTTACCCTAGAAGAAGGTGAAGAAGGACTTAAAAAAATCTCTTTGAAACCTGGAAAACCTGTTAAACCAATGCTTGCTCAGCTGGCGAAGGGTATTAAAGAAAGTGTAACTGAAATGGGTAGAGTGTTCTGCGAGACTAAATACGATGGAATAAGAGTTCAAATTCATAGAAAAGGACAGGAAGTAATGGTTTTTACCCGAAGGTTGGAAAACATTAGCAATGCGGTCCCGGATGTTATAGAATACATCGAAAAATCATTACCTCACCAAGATTTTATTGTTGAAGGGGAAATAATTGTTACCAAAAACGGCAAGCCTATTTCTTTTCAGTACATACTGCAGAGAATAAGACGTAAATATGATATAGAGAAAGTCATGGGAGAAGTTCCACTTACTCTTTACTTATTCGATGTTCTTTATTTTAATAAACCTTTTATTGACGCCCCATTAGAGAACAGAAGATCTAAGCTAGAATCTATAGTAAACACAAGTGAAAATAAGATACAACTAAGCAAACTGGTTAAGATAACAATGGATAATGTGCAAGAAGCTGAAAATTTATTCACGGAATCTATTGATAAGGGTCATGAGGGTATTATGATAAAAGATCCTCAGGCACCCTATATTCCCGGAATTCGTGGTAAAAAAATGCTTAAATACAAAGCAGAGCCAGAAACATTAGATTTGGTCGTGGTTGGGGGGTCATATGGTAAAGGAAAAAGAGCTCATTTTATTGGGTCTTATTTAATGGCTCTGAGGGATGAAGATGGGGGGTTTCAAACTATAGCGCATGTTGCAACAGGTCTTGATGATAAAACTCTTTTAGAACTTTCAGAAAGAATGGATAAGATTATAAAGCACCGTAAAGGGGGATTGATTAAAGTAAACCCTCACATAATTCTAGAAATTGCTTACAGTGAGATTGTAAATAGTCCGGAATATGAAAGTGGCTTTTCTCTTCGTTTCCCAGTGGTTAAGAGAATAAGAGATGATTTAAGCCTGGAGGATATAGATACTGTTGCCCGGGTTAAATCTATTTTTAAAGGCTAAATTTTTCACCAGTAATAATAAATATCATTTAATACTTTTTTTTAATTAATTGGTTAATGATTCTATTTTTCATATTTTATTATTTTTTCGTAATTATTAAATATTGTATTAATTAATTAATAATTAAGTAATACCTTGAGGAAATTTTTATGGAAGATCAAAAAATATTTAAAATGGCACTAATAATTTCTTTAATTGGCATAATGGGAATGGCTGCTTTTGCTGGTGAAATAAGTCCTTATAAAATTAAACTTAATGAAATTAATAGGGGAATCATGGATAGAGAAGTTACGGTGGAATGTTATGTAGAAGATGTTCAAAAGGCTTTAAAGTCCGATACATATTTTCTTAAAGTTAATGATGGTACTGCAAAAACAAAGATAGTTATTTTTGAAGGAACGACTCATGAAATGCAAAAAAATGGACTTAACCCTAAAAATATTAATAAATTTAGAATAAGAGCTACATGTACTGTAAATCAATATAAAGGAGCATTTGAGCTTGTATTAAAAGATCAGGATTCTATTAAAATAATTTAATGTAGAAAACTCCTATTAAGATTTTTCTGAATTTTTAAGTTTTGGTGAATACTTTTTCATATCTTTCCACAAATCAGGCGCATAAAATGCTGAAAAAATTATTCCTATAACTGTAACAGCCCAGAAAGAAACTAAACGATCAACTAGGGCTATACTTCCACCTATTGCTTTAGGGACCTTAAAAATTACAAATAAACCAGTCATAGAAATTTCAATGGATCCCATGCCTCCCGGCAGAGCAGATACCACGCCAATAAAATTTGCCAGCAGAAATATGATGATTACTTCCATTAATCCAATTTTAATATTAAATGCATAAAAAATAGTTAAAAGCCGAATACATTCTAAGAGCCAGCATAAACCAGATAATATGAATACAAAACTTAAATTTGAAATACTACTGAATGATTTGGTGTATTTGACCATTTCCTTTAATCCATTTAATGCTTGATTATAAATATTATCCAAATATTTTTCCGATAATGGTAATTTTCTTAATAAAAAATGTATTTTTTTATAAATCCATGAACTAGAGTTTTCGTGCCAATTAAGGATATAAATGAGAAATACGAACCCTAAAGATAAAAAAGCCCCGATTATAGCTAAAATCCTTACTTGAGGAACAAAGAAACATGCTATAATGAGTAACAATCCTACTATCATTAAATCAAAAAATCTTTCTGTTAATCCTGCTGAAAGTCCTTCTGAAATACTTATACCATTAATTTTTTTACCTACAATGGCGGTTACGGGTTCGCCTGCTGTTCTAAAAGGACTAAAATTCCCCGCAAATAATCCTATACTTTTAACTACAAAGTTATCCTTGAAATCCCATGGTTTTTTTATTATAAACCCCCATCGACATCCTCTTAAGAAAACAACTATAATGTGTATTAAAAGTGCTAATAAAATTAAAATCCAGTTTGCAGATTTTAAAGAATTTAATATTTCATAAGGCCCTACCCATACAATTAAAAAAATAACTAAAAGCACACTTATTCCAGTAATATACTTTTTCATCGGACAAGCATCCTTTTTGTTTTTTTAAATATTCTTTTAATTACAAACCTTAAGTAGTTCATTGCGGTTTTACTGGTAATACTGGATTTTTCATCACCGTAAATACAAGAAATACTCACTTCTTCCACATTTAAATCATTTTTATAAGCTTTATATAACATTTCAGACTCATATATGTAATCATTATATTCTATATCTAAAAATAAAGCAACAGTTTGATATTTTAATGCCCTAAACCCACTTTGACTATCAGTAAGATGATATCCGGTGAGATGGCGCATTATAAAAGAAGTAAGTCTGTTGGAAAGTTTTCGCTGAAATGGCATGTTTTCGGGACTCCCATCTTTAAATCGAGACCCAATAATGAGGTCTGATTTACCCAAATGAGAAATCAGAATAGGTATATAACTGGGGTCATGTTGACAGTCGCCATCAATTAAAATTATTTCATCATATTTTTTATCCAGAGCAAAATGAAGGCCCGCCTTTAAGGCAGCACCTTTTCCTAAATTCTTAGAATGTTGTATTATCATGGCTCCGGCATTTTTTGCTATTTCAAAAGTTTTATCTTCCGATCCATCATCAATAACCATTACCTCTGAATATTTTAAAGAGCTTTTAACAACCTTTGCTATGCTTTTCTCTTCATTATATGCGGGTATTATAGTAATTACTGCCATAGTGTTTATCCATGATGTTTTAATGTTTTGAGTATTGACGATATTAATAAAATATTACCTTGGTATATAAAATGCATTAAATAATATTCTAACATAAATAGTTATATCTATTAAAAATAATAAGCTTACTCTATAAAAATGATAGTTAAGATAATAAATGGAATTGAATTATTTGTGGTGATGTGTTGTCAAAATTGTTACAAAAAAATAAAAACCTTATTTTAATTTGTATACCTGCAATTATAACATTTTTCTTGGTTTTTATTCCCACTTTTAAATATTCAATTCCTTTAGACAGCGAAGCATTTAATCATGTAATTTTCAGTCAATTTTATGTAAAAAATATTATTTTGTCGGATTCATTATTATATTCTAATAAAGGAGATTATTCTCCCCTATTCAACTTTTTGATGTTCTCAGTTAGCAATATATTTAATTTAAGTCCTTTGGAGACTATGAAGTTTTCACAACCTATTTTTGCTTTTTTAATGATTTTGTCTTTTTCATTTACGGCTTCCAGGATGTATAATGAATGGGCTGGATTTTTCACTGGAATATTTTCAATGTTTTCAGTTTTTTTCTACAAAATAATGATGGCTACCCCGGAAATCATGATTTTAATATTAATTCCTCTTATATCTTACTTTTACTATATTGCTGTGCAAAAAGAAGATTTAAAATGTGCTTTAATCTCAGGATTGCTACTTGGGATGGGATTTTTAATCCATGCAGTTTCTACAGGCATTATTTTAATGATATTAACTATATTTACAGCAGTGCTTTTGACTACTAGAGGCCAAGCAAAATTTAAGGCGTACATAATATTAATTAGTGTTTCATTATTAATGGTTACTTTATGGCTGGTCTCTGTTTTTATTAAAGGAGGGTTCATGTTAAAAATCCCTGTATCCAACTTTATGCTCATTAACACGCATTTTCAATTTTTAGGTGCACTTCCTCTTCTTTTTGCATTTATTGGTGGATTTTTCTTGATTAAAAGGCGCGAAATCAAGGATATTTTAATTTTAGTGTGGATATGTGTTATAACTATCATGAGCTTCATTCACTTTTCTCTATTGCCTTTAGAGACGGATTATGTTCTTTCTTTAGCAATATTTCCATTAATGGTAATGGCAGGAATCGGAGTACAATGTATTCGCAT
>JAUXXK010000344.1 GCA_030681145.1 Methanobacteriaceae archaeon
TAATCATTTAAGACGAAAATTATAATTAATATTTTTTTATTTTGAAAAATAATTCCATCCCTTCCACAAATATAATTTTTCCAATTTTCTTAAAACTTTATTGTTCATTATTATTCCTGGACAATTATTTATTCTTAAAAAATAAAATAATGCTATGGAAAATAATTCCAAAAAAATGCTGACTATTGTTCTCACGGAAGGCCCTTATCGATCCCAATATGCAGACATAGCATATGAAATTGCCATCAGCGCACTATATAAAAAATATAGAGTAAATATATTTTTATATATGGATGCCACTCACATACCCAAAAAAGAACAAAACCCTCATTCATTTCCCAATGTGGCACAAAAATTCAGAAAATTGATGAAACATGGAGCCCAAATTATGGCTTGTGTGCGTTGTGCTACTGCACGAGGCCATAGCTGTACTCAAAAATCATATATACCTGGCATAACAATTACCAGTATTTATGAACTGGCAGAATGGATAAAAAAAAGCCATAGAGTAATAAGTTTAGGTGATTGAGTTGGATTCATCACTAATAATTATTGATAGAGCCCCTTATGGATATGAAGATGCTTTCAGTGGTTTTTACATTTGTATTGCTTGTTTAAATAAAGAAATCGATTCAGATATTCTTCTTTTAGGAGATGGAGTTTATTCTGCCCTCAAAAATCAGGACAGTGAGAATGCATTAAATTTTCCTAGTGTGGAAGACTTAACTTATCTCATATTTCCTGAAGGAAGCCTATTTGTCCATGAAAAATCTTTGAAAGAGAGAGGATTTATGGAAAAAGATCTAGTTGAAGCAGCTGAACTAATTAGTGAGCAAGAGCTTTATGAAATTTTGATCTCAAAAACTAAAAAAACTGCTTTTTTGCGAATTTAATTCTTTATTAATTAATTTTAAATTCTAAAAATGGAGAGTCTTGATTGAAAATGGAAGAATTGGAATACACAGTATTAGATGATGGTTCTCTGGTTAAAAATGTAATCATTAAAAATATAAGGCCTTGTATAGCAACTGAAGGTAAAGTTAGGGTTTTAATGGAATTGGATAATCCATTAGAAGAAGTAATAACCAGTTTAATTTCTAAATATCCTCCCGGCAAAGTCAATTATGTAAAAAAGAAAAAAATTCTGACTCTTTCTATTTATGATAGGTTGGTTACTCTTTATCCGTCTGGAAAAGTTACAATGAACAAGGCCATAGATAAAGAAGATGCTGTGGAAATAATTACCAATGTTATGAAGACAATTAACCAGGCCTACGATGATTTAGAAAGTATTCAAGAAGATAATAAAAAAATAGAAGATATTAGCCCTGATATTTCAGTTGTAGGCCCTTTAGATATTTATAAGTGTCTTCCTCAAACTAATTGTCAGGAATGTGGAGAAAAAACGTGTATGGCATTTTCTATGAAAATACTTTCTGGAGACAAATTTTTAGATGATTGTCTTCAACTACAGGAACCATGGCACCAAGATCAAGTTGAATGTCTCAAAAAAACCTTGGGGGTAGAAATGATGAAAATTATGGGGTGGGAAGGATATTAGTTTCTTTAATAAATAAAAGTGATAAAAATGAAAATTGGGTTTATAATAACTAAAACACCTCAAGAAGAAGGTTTTAATAATTTTATTAAGCTTTTAAAACTTTATATGGATCATGAAAACATTTATGTTTATTTAATTGGTAATGGGGTCTATGGTGCTACATCTGGTCATGTTCATAGTGATTTAATTCATCACATTGGCAAAAAATATGAAATTAATGTCTCAAAAAATGATTTAAATGCCAGAGGTATTAAAAAAAATATTTTAATCCAGGGGGTGAACATTTTTGATGATTATGGAAATATAGTAGAGGATTTAATGGAAAAAATGGATCATGTTATTAGTTTTTAGTTTAGTAATTAATAGTGATAAAATGACAAAAAACCGTGCATCAAAAAAAATGGTGGGTATCAAATGCCAATGCCAGGATCGAGCAGTTCCTATAAAAAAGAAAAAAATGAAAACTGTTCAGTGTCCATCATGTGGAAAAATATATACAACCAATAGAGAGAGTACAATCTGTTTTAATTGTATGAAGTCAAGAATCTAATATCTTTAGATTAAATAAAGAGATTAAAAATATTAAAAAATATTAATAAAATTCTCTTAAAACATTAGCAACAAACCTCTTCCAGTTCCCCATATTATACTAATAGCTATAATTAGTATAATGAAAGTTGATACCGAGTTGATTATTGGTTTGACTAATCTATCTGAAAGTTTATATCTCAATACTTCCTCTAGCATTAAGCCTCCATCAAGAGGTTTCATCGGAAGCAAGTTAAATGTCCCAACCAGGAAATTAAGCATGTAAATCCAGTTGAATATTTCTTGAAGATACATCCAAACCCATGGAATCTGATTACCATAAGTTTTTGCCACATTTTCTTTAACTTCTCTGTTTATTGTGCTTCTTATGCCAATATATGCTTTAGTAGAGTTATTGGGATTTTTAGCTGTTTTTATATTAAATGTGCCTTGATCTGTGCCAATCACAACTACCTGTCCAATTTTTAAATTAGACAAAGCACTTTGATAATTGGTTATGTTATCTGTGGAAACACCATTGATGCTCTGCACTACCATTCCTTCTTTTAAAATATCAGTTGCAGGGCTTCCTGGAACTACACTACTTATTTGAATACCATCGGTCTCAAATGTGGCAGGGATAATAAAAGAAGATATGCCAATAACAATTAATAAAGACAATGCAGCAAGCATAAGATTAAAAATCGATCCAGCCGCATATATCCTGAGTTTAGAAGAACTTTTTGATTTTTTTATTTCATCCTCATCAGGTTCAACAAAAGCACCGGGTAAAATAGCTAGTAGGAGTAATCCAATAGATTTTATACTAATCCCCTCTACACGAGCTAATATACCATGCCCAAATTCATGTACAAAAAGTACTGTAACCAATGCTAGAATTCCATACCCCAACGGTACAAAAATAGGGGATCCTGGTAAATCTACTCCTGGAATTATCAAAGAAGCTTGAGGAGCTACAAAAAGGCTTTGAAGAGATGTAATCAAAAAATAAACCATTAAAGCCATGAAAAAGAAAGCCACGAATATTCCAATATTCAGGGTCCATCTCCAAAATTTTTTATGTCTTTGAGCAATTTTGTCAATAACCCCTCTCATTTTCTGAGTTTTTCTCATTAAAAGAGGACCATGGACTTCAATTTTTAGTTTATCTCTGAATAGTAATGCTATTGTCCATATTAGTACAAATGCAATAGCATAAAACCATAAAGCGTTCATAATTTCACCATGACTTTAGTTGTTTTTTAGTTATTATAAATATCTTTAGTTATATTAAACGATTATTGGTTAGGAATTTTTTAGAAGTCAGTATTATAATATATTTTCCAAATACGAATTATAGTTATATTAAATACCATAAGTACTTGAACTATTTGATTTAAAAAATGAAAAAAATCAAACTTTAAACGAATTAAAAAGGATCATTTCACATTCTTCTCCTTCATCAACACCTTCGCGATTTTCTTCAATGACCAAATAAGCATTAGAAGCTACCATTGCCCTTATAACACCGGATCCTTTGTTTAAAACAGGAATAATTATTTTATCATCTGCAAAAGCCCGAATATAGTCCGTGCGTCCTAAAATAGATGGAACCTTCTTTTTTGAAACTCTTTTTGCTATTTTATGTTCGTAAAATATGTTCTGCATCTTCAATAAATATTGCCTTACAAATATATCAAATAATACCATAGCCGCTACTGGGTAACCTGAAAGCATGAAAACAGGTTTATCATTTATTATTCCGAACCCGAATGGTTTTCCAGGGCGTACAGCAACCCCATGAATCAAAACTTCTCCCAGTTTATCCACAGAATCAACTACCACATCACCTTTGCTTATGGCAGTCCCTCCAGTGGTAATTATCACATCATATTTTTCAGCTGCTTCCTGAAGAATTTTCTCCATCGCCTTTGCATTGTCTCTGCAATGAATAACATCACATTGAGCCATAGAACTTTTCACCAAGGCATGTAAAGTGTATTGATTAGAATTAATTATTTGGGCTCCTTCCAGATGAAATGTTGGGTTTACCAGTTCATTGCCAGTGACAATAACACCAACTTTTGGTTTCTG
>JAUXXK010000486.1 GCA_030681145.1 Methanobacteriaceae archaeon
AAGAGGTAAAAATGATAAATAAGAAACTTCACTAATTCGATCTTTCCAGGGTGGCATGGATGCAATATATTCTGCCATCCAGCGCAGGTTCCCATGGTTGAACATTACGCCGCGTGGATTTCCTGTGGTTCCAGAAGTGTATCTGATTGTTGCTAGACTTTCAAAATCCACCGGAGCTCTTAAATTATTTTCTATCTCGTTTTCAGAATTTTCTACATATTCATGGCCAATTTTTAAGAATGCTTCCCAGTCGATGATATTGGAAGTTTTCTGGTTCGGCTTATCATTAGATTGATTTTTTGCCAATTCATAGATTAAATTGGAGTTTCGAGCAAAAGAAACTACTGGAATTTTTAAATCAAGTTCCTTATTTTGTTTTATTATGGTTTCAGTTCCTAAAAGTAGTAATTTTGATTCGCTATCCTGGATAATTTGTTTTATTTCATTTACAGGACTAGTGTAATACAAGGGGACGCTAACTGCTCCTAAAAGTCCGATAGCCACATCTAAAATAAAGTAACGAGTGCTGTTGTAGCCTAAGATAGCTATACGATCTTGTGGCCCAATACCCAATTTTTTTAAACTATTAAACGCTAAAATAACTTTTTTTCTTATATCTGGTCCTGATTGTTTAATTAACTGACCATTAATCACATCATAATACTCGACTGGGAAACTCCTACTTTTAAGGCGGTATATTATTTGTTCATGAACTATGCGTTCTGAACGATGGAAAAATCCCATGTAGATGGAATAATCCAAAATATTATCAATAAAATTTTTCCAATCATGAGGATAAGGTCCTAAAAGCTGGTCGGTATTTTCCCGATTAAAATGTCGTTTTTCCTGGATGTAAGGTGCTAGTATTCTTAATACTGATTTATCAAAGCCTTTAGAGTTTTTAGTTTTTTTACGGGGTGAATTTGAGTTTAATGCGGACATATCAATATTATTCATATTATATATAATTTTCATTATTTTTTCAGTCCATGATGATGGTAATGGCACAAACAAAGGTTTAGGTAGGTTAATTCCTAATTTATCATTGGCCCACCTTTGAGTATATTCCACTAATTCTTTTACAGTGGGTAAATTTTCATCAGGGGATGTTAAATGGAATGTTAAATTTAGAGCTTCATTATTAAATGTTAAATTTACTATGGATTGGGCGATATAGTCTACTGGAACCAGATTGATCTTATTGGATGAAGAAATTGGCAAAAATCTTAATTCACCCGCTAAATAAAGTTTAAGAGGTATATAAATGGTATTAAAAGTTTTTATCATCCCGGTTTCAGAATCCCCTACTACCATACCTGGACGAAATATGGAAATAGGAATCTTGGATTTTTTCACTTCCTGTTCTGCTTCAAACTTGCTTTTTTCATAATTATTGGAAAAACCTTCCTGGGAAATCAGATCACTTTCTAAAATATCTCCTTTCCGTTTCCCTGCCACGTAAGCAGTGGATAAAAAGGAAAATCTTTCCAAACCATGTTCATCATCTACTTTTTGGGCTAAGTGAAGGACATTTTTAGTACCATTGACATTGGTATCCCTGAGCTCTTCTATAGGTGCATTGAGTCTTAAATCAGCCACTGTGTGTATGATATGAGTTAATGAAATAACCAGTTCATTGTATAATGAATTATCTAGACCCAGGTTTTTCTTAGTAACATCCCCTTTCAAAATCTTTATCTGACCATTGCTTAAAGCACCCATAAGATCTGGATACTCCCACCATGCTCTTTTAAGGCGTATTTTCGAATCGGAATCATTTTTACCCCTTACCATGGCGAATACTTTTATATTTTTTTCATGTAGTAATTCCCGGACAATGTATGTTCCAATAAATCCATTGGCACCTGTAACGAGCACTATGGGAGTTTTATCGATGGAAGAATTCATGGCATGGCCTCTCTTTTTAAGAACTTTTTAATGAACTCATTAAGCAAGGTCTTATTATTTTGCGCTCTTTTTAATTGCTCATTATAACCTGTTTTTAAAGTGCTTTGCATGGATTCTGGTGATTTTAAAAGAGTTTCAGCTTTCTTAAGAATTTTTTTCCATAAGTCTGGGTCTTGATAATCCACAAAATATTTATCATAGATTCCCATTTCTTTATAAAGAATTTTTAACCGGTTATCATGCCCTATGGCAATTTGGGGGGGTTGGTGGGCCAGAGATAAAACAGAAGCATGGTAACGGGAAGTGAATAGTAAATTTAGTTTTCTCAAAATAACAGTCATTTCCGAAGCATTAAATTTATTGGAGGAGAATATTTTGGCTTTTTTGGGGCATTGTATCTTTTCAAGAATTTTCCTGGCCAGTGGTTCATCCAGATCTTCCATACAGATCAAAGCGATATTTTGATTGTATTCTTTGATAAGATGGTCTAACAATTGAGCCCAGGAGTTTGCTAGTTCTTCTCGTAATTCGTCACGTTTTTTGGAGCGGGAAAAATAATAGGGCCACCGGTACTTGTCTTCAGATCTTCCCCATGGCCGAATCACCACTGGCCACAAGTAAAAATCCACCACTGAAAGTCCCACTAACTGGTTATCTGCTTCTGGCCAGGTTTCATTTAGAATATTATTATCTGCCTCATCTACTTTAAATTCAAAAGCACAATCTGCGGTGACATCTATGGGTGCATTTACACCGGCTGATTTAAGGATTTTTCGGGATTCGAAGTTTCGGGTAATAATGAGATTAGTTTTACTAGCTTCTCTTTGAACTAATTTTTTATTAAGAGGTGATAGTTTTCCGGCATCCACGGCATAGGCCAAAGATAGCTTTTTAAAATCATGAGCACATTTGGTGGCCCATAAAAATGCCCATAATAGTGCTGATGTCCAAGTATCCATATAACAACTACCTTCAACTAAAATCACCACATCGTGTTCTTTAACCAGTTTGCGAAGTGTTAAAAAATAAATAGACGGTAGGGGGACTATTTTCAGGGTTTCAGTTTCTTTTAAATATCTTCTGAGATTTTCCTGATTAAGGGTAGGTATGCTAATTTCCACGTTTTTTCCTAAAAGTTCCTTCAAATCAGATATGATAACGCGAAGCCTGGCTTCTGAACCAGTATTATTGGCCCCATTGTATCCTACTAAAAGTACTTTAAACTTTTTTTCTCCATAATCAACATTTAAATTATTTGATGATTTTTCTGAGGGATTTGAAGAATTTTTTACCATAAAAACTCCTTATGAATCTGGATCATATTTGGGTAATTTTTATTATTTTATTTTGATAATTAATTTCATAGAGTATAATGATTATTAATTAATCACAAATTTATTTTATTTCAATATATCTTTATTTTATGAATATTTTTACAATAAGAATTTAATTTAAACTTTTCGCGGCCCAATATCTTTCATGAAAAATAAAACGATTTTCATCATTAAAGATACAAAATATTTCTTTAAAAGATTTATTTTTGTGGGATAAAAGTATTCATCCATTTCTTTATAAAATTCATGGTCTGCAGGCATGTATTCTTTCATTTCAGACATGAATTTCATAAATCGGAAGTGTACATATTCAGTAAAAGTGGGTTTGGATAAACCTCCTTTTTTCAGGTTTTTAAAAAATTTTAAAGAAGCATCCTCAACTTTTTTTCGATTTTTCTTTTTTAACCCTTCGCTAGTCGGCCATGGGGGACAAATAACTCCCAATTTAATCATTTTTCCAAAACCCCATATATGCAAATTTTCCAAGTAATCCAAAGTTTCATTTAACCCTGAACCCGCAGTGGATGATATAACCATCCCTCTTTGCTGGAAAAATCGCGGCCGGTGAAAAACATATGCCATGCGGTCTATATAATTCTTCATAAGACCACTAACA
>JAUXXK010000346.1 GCA_030681145.1 Methanobacteriaceae archaeon
TAGAAACATGTTGTTAATTCAGACGTATAGTGGTTATTTAGATGTTTATTTGCCTGGTAGGGCTTAAAAATCGAACGATAAATATATATTATATAGTTCTTTAAACAAATGATTTCCTAGAGTATTATTAGAGGAAAACTATGATGTATGTTTATTTAGATGAGTCAGGAGAATTGTCTTTCAAAGCAAATGATTATTTTTCAATTGCTGCAATATGTACTAAAAATCCTAAACCATTAAATAATTGCATAATTCGAACTAAGAAAAGTTTATCTAAGAAATATAAAAAAACAAATGAATTAAAGTTTTCTGAATCATCAAATAAGGTCAGATATAAAGTTTTAAAATGTGTTTCTAAGAATGATGTTCATATTAGTACTTTAGTAGTACATAAAAGCATATTAGATTTTAATTATTCAAAACCTAAGCCCGTGGGTCTAGGTATGTTAAAAGATATATTATTTTATCATGTAATAAATCAAGTGTTGAGGGATATTTGCAAAGAAGAATATGCAACCGTATCTGTAGATAAATATTTGAATAAATCTAGATCTGATAGCTTTAATCTTGATTTTGATAATATTATAAAATATGCTCAAGAAAGTGAAGATTTTGATTGTAGTCCCAAATATGATATTAAGCATAAAAAATCTTATGATGAAAAAGGATTACAAATTGCGGATTTTTTAGCAGGATCTATGAGACAATATGCTGAAGGAAATTCAGAATATTATGATATAATTGAAAATAGAGTTTTTCATCAAGGAATAATAAAATTAGAATAAATGGTGAACCCATTCTTACTTGATCCTGTTCCACATCCGTGGACGTCATCCGTTCAGATGGTCTTACTCACCGACCATATATATCGTTTCTATATTATTTAAAATTTACTAATTTTCATGATATTTAGAGAAGGACCGAAATCCTTCTCAAGGTCCATTAATCAAAGACGGCAACCTTTAACATGAAACCCATTTTTATCTCTATGGTTTTACTATTTGTATATTTAGTCAGGGGATTATTGTTTAATACTATTTTATATAATATAAATGATATAACGAAGTTAAAGGAAATAAAATTAAACCGGGGAAGAGCGAAATCAGGAGCCACCACAGCTAACAGATTAAAAATCTCTTCCCCTAATTTAATGTTTTTGTGTTTATCAGATATAAATATATTTGAAATTGGAGGCTAAGTTTACGGAAGCAACTAAGAATATAAATAAAATATTGCGAAAATACGAAACTAAACAACCAGGGGAACATAATAACATGGCCAGATTCTCTAACTCTACTATGAAAACATGGAGGATCAAACAAAAAATCAGATACGCCCAAACCAAAATGCCATCTATGGGATTGAAAGGGGAGCAATGCAAAGAAGTCTTGCATTTAATCAAAGAATTTCCAGATTTTAAAAAACTATGCTCAAGATGCAAGTGTGAAACTATAATCATAGCATTATGTTTCTACGTTAAATTCAAATACACTCAAACATACCCACTTGAACGGTACGCAATCACTAAAGAAGTGGGATTAACTGATAAAGTGTATATCACCATACTCATAAATCTTTGCAGAAATATTCAATCAAAGATGCCTATCTCATATGTGCGTTATGTATAATATATAGAGAAGAGTGAAATCAGGAGCCACCACGCTTAACCTACCTGACAATATAAAGATTGTCAGAGATGAAATACCTGGACTATCATGTGGGGATTGTAAATCCCATAAAGTAATCCAGGTTGTATTTATTTTCATCAAATCTAAATTTGGAGATATTACTTCAGATCCATTTTTAATCTGTGCTAGTTGCGCCTCTCAAAATGTAGGCCGCAATTGTCCAGAGTGTGGAATCTTTAACAGAGTTAAAGATGATAAAAGGGATGAAGTATATTGTAAACCTTGTGGATTGGTATTAACTAGAAATAAAATTATACAATATTAAATCATAAT
>JAUXXK010000487.1 GCA_030681145.1 Methanobacteriaceae archaeon
CTTTTTTTTTAAAGTAAAATACGCATTTTAATATTAATAATCATTTTTGACTTATTTTTAAATAAAATACTGAAAATACGGGGCCTTTTTTATTTTATTAATATTTTCACCGCTTTTCAATTTCTATTCTTTAATTTTAAATTTAGCATTTTTAAGAGAGAATTACATCTGATACACTACGGGTTGAAGTTTAACTGTATTATTAACTTGACTTGTTTATTGATTAGGTCACGTTAGTTGTCATGAACTATTAAATTGTTTCATATTGTGGTGTTATTCTAAAAAAAAGTTCTAATTGTGACTTATTGGTTTAAATAAACTCTCAAAGAGTCATAACCATTAGTGACCATTAAAAAACCTTCAAATAGAGCCCCTTTTGATTTAATAGGCACAAATAAGTCCTTTTTTCGATTTTTAAATCAAAATATTTATATATGAAGTTTTGATATAAGTTTCTCTGTCGATGAAGCCTTTTCTAAAATTTTTGACATATAGTCTAGTTTTTAGGAATTATATGAGAATATAAACTTTATCGATACGGAGGCGGTAAAATTAAGCGAAGCTTACAAATAGTTTTCGTATTAACCCTTTGTTTAGCATTTCTAAGTACCAGTGCCATATACGCAGAAAATAATAACAGCGATTCATCATTAGATGATCTAAACAGTCAAAATACCACTGATACCAACAATATCAACCTAAACAATAATAACAACGACACAAACAATCAAAACAGTTCTAATACTAATAACAACAACTCAAACAACCAAACCAGCAACAATACATCGCCTAATAATGGTGTGGTAAATTCTACTGATAATACTTCTGAGCCTATGGCTGCTGGAGATGGAGATTCAAATAGCAATACCGCAAATGGTGCCATATGGGTAAGAGCTGAAGATATGGGAAAAATAGACTTTTCTCTGCTTAAAACCGGTGGAATCCATGACATATTTCTTCTTGAAACTGCTTTTAGTGACGCAAAATATAAGAATAACCTTACGGCTTTCTTAAATAATGCTGCATTAGCAAATATCCGGGTCAGTGCCTGGGTAATTACATTTTATCAAAACGGAAAATGGGTGGAACCATCAGGCCAGTATACTTACCAAGTGAAAACTGCATACAAAGTTGCCGTTAAAACACCATACCGACACTACTACAAAGCCAAAGTTAGAGTAGCCTATAAAAAATTGGTTAGGACCTCTATTAGGACTCCCTATAAGAGTTACTATCGATACAAGGGCAAGCTATTATTCCGATGGAAGTACAAAACCAGTTACAGATGGGTTAAAAAGACCTATTACAAGTATGTGTATAAAACCCGGTATGTAATTAAGTACAAAACCACCTATCAGACAAAATACAAAACAGATACAAAAACCGGATATAATTCTAATTATATTACCAGTTATATCAACAATTTAACCAGTAAAATCAGTAATTACATTAAAATTGATGGTGTGAATGGAATACACCTGGATTATCTCAGGTATCCTGGAACAGCATACAAATATAATTACGGTACCTCTTCCATTACTAACTTTGTGTCGCGAGTAAGCAGTACAGTAAGAGCCATTAAACCCAACGCATTACTTTCAGCCGCTCTTATGCCTGAGACTAGTGCTAACGCGTATTATTATGGACAAGACTACCCTAGTCTAGGTAAATACTTAGACGTACTTGTACCCATGATTTACAGTGGAAACTACAACAAAGACGCAACCTGGATAGGTTCAGTAACCAAATATATAGCTCAACATTCAGGTAATGCTCAGGTATGGGCAGGAATCACGACCTATAAGTCTGATGCTAACCCCACACCTTTAAGTGTAACAGCACTACTTAATGATACAAAAGCCGCTTTAAATAACGGTGCCAGTGGATTTGCACTATTTAGATATGGTAATGTATTAAACAACGATTTCTTCAACTATTCTGGAAATTTACAGTTTAAACCCGTGGATCCCATAAACAATTCAGTAACCACTATAAGTTTAGCTAACATTAAAGCATCTGCAACAAATGTTAAAAACTTTATAGAAAAAAATCACAGACTACCCAGCTATGTAAACATCAGTGGTATGAGAGTATCCGTGGGTGAATTCATCTACCTGATGAGTAACGCAATAATCAACATAAACAGTAACAAAACCAGTGGAGTAGTATTTAAAGAGTTATCTGCAGATCCTTCTGCAACCAGCAACTCTCTAAGTGGAAACTTGTATCTAAATGGTTATGTGAGTCTGTCTAACAGCTTACTAAATTACATAAAAGCCAATGGTAAGGCACCTGCTACTATGAGCACTGCTATTGGGACCATACAATTCAGATCCATGGTTTATGCCTTGGCTAAGATTGTTGATTTCCATTCTGAGAAAGCAAGATTACCATCCTATGTGATAATTACTGATACCGTATTTACTAGTACTAGTAATAGTTCAACAAATCAATACCTGCAGGCTACTAAAAACTGCCAGGTCAACGATTCGACCATTAAATCTCTGGCAAACCAATTGACCAGTGGATTAACTTCCACTCTGTCCAAGGCCACTGCCATATTTAACTGGGTCAGAAACAACACCAGCTACAGTTTCTACTACAACACCAAATACGGCGCAGTCAATACCTTGAAACATAAAACCGGTAACTGTGTGGATTTATCTCACCTTGTGGTGGCATTATCCCGGGCTGCAGGTATTCAATCTAGGTATGGACACGGTACATGTACTTTCACTAGTGGGAATGTATACGGGCATGTATGGGCCGAACTCTATATCAACGGTGCATGGGTAAAAGCCGATGCTAGCAGTAATGGTAATTCCTTAGGTAAAATAACTAATTGGAATACAAATACTGTTAAAATGAAGGGAATATATACAGAACTAACATTTTAAGTTTAGAAAGATTAATCTTTCTATGCTATTCTTTTTTTTTAAAGTAAAATACGCATTTTAATATTAATAATCATTTTTGACTTATTTTTAAATAAAATACTGAAAATACGGGGCCTTTTTTATTTTATTAATATTTTCACCGCTTTTCAATTTCTATTCTTTAATTTTAAA
>JAUXXK010000354.1 GCA_030681145.1 Methanobacteriaceae archaeon
ACAAGCTTTTCAAGATACATTTGGTGTGCCAGAAAATGAGTTAAATAAGATAACACTAAAAAACCTTTCCAAAAACATTAAAAAACCAGGCCAGAATGAGGCCCATTTTTCAAATTATAAAATGGAACAATCATCATTAAATCTTAAAAAAAATCCTAAAATGAAATTAAATAAATTAAAAGAGAATAATATTGATTTTAAACCACCTTTGAAAGACTATAATACTATGGACTTGAGAGAAAACTCATTAATGGAAAGGGATATTAATAAACTTGATTTTTTTGAACCAGAATTATTTGAACTTTGCCAAAAAATTGGCCGTAAAATAGCCAATCAGAGGGCTAGGAGAAATAAACACGCTAAAAATACCAAAATTGATATCAGAAGAAGTATTAGAAAAAATCTGAAATATGGGGGGGTTTTTATCGATCTGGAAAAAACCAAACCTCATCTAAAAAAAAATCAACACTTCTTCTTAAGTGATGTAAGTGGGTCATGTGATTGGATCAGTAACTGGTTTTTTTGCATGGTTTACGCTGCCCAGAAATCATTTAAACAATCCAGATTTTTTGATTTTGATAATAAAACTGTGGAAACAACAATTGCACTCTCAGAAAAAAATCTTATGGATGCATTCACCATGGTTAGAGAAATTCGTCAGAAGAAAATCATGATACACGGAACATCCAATATGTATCATGCTTTTGATAGTTTTATTAAACAAGCTAGTCTCAACCATAAGTCAATTGTTTTATTATTAAGTGACTGCCGTGATTGGGCGGGACCCAAAGAAAATGGAAGGCCTTTAAGTGCAGAATTAATCAAGTATATGTGTGATGTTTCTAAAAAAGTTATAATATTAAATCCAGAACCTAAAATCAAATGGGATGTGGTTGATAGTTGTGTTTCAGATTACCATGATGCTGGGGCAAGAATAATGGAAGTTAGAAATCTTAAACAAATGGCCATGTTGGTGGAACAAATATGAAGAATTTCAGAGCATAAAAATAATTATAGAATTATTAAAAAAAATCAAGAGTTACTTTTTTATCAATATTCAATTCTTTTGGAGGCTCCACTGATTTAAATTCCATGCCTTCTTCTTCTAAAAGTTCCAGAGCGTCATCGGTAATGGATGGTGCAACTAATATGCCTCTTACTTTTTTTTTATCATCTTCAAAATCTTTTAAATATCTGCGAAGCTGTTTAACTGCACTGTTACCGGCTTTTCTACTTTTTAATTCAAGTATCATCAAAGAACCGTCTTTATCTTTACCTAAAATATCTATAAATCCATGGGACGTGGAATACTCTTTGTCGGTGGGTCGGAATCCTTTTTCAATTATTTCTGGATTTTTCCATATCATTTTACCCATATCTTTTTCGTGCCCGGTTACTTCCAAGTCATGTGAATCCTCGGGCAGATAGTAGGTAACCAGATGAGTTTTTTTAATTTCAACTTCCAATCTTTCTTCTGGAGCCCTTCGTATGCTTTCTAAATAAACTATACCCTCCTTCATTTTTACTTTAGAACGAGATTTTGGGGGTTGCCAGTTTACAGGATCCAGTTTACGGTCTTGGTGTATTAAAAAAGCACCATCTGGTTTCAAAATAATCATTCTTTCGCCGGATCCTAATCGGCTGCGGGCCCTTCCGTCATAATTGGCTTTACAGCAAGCAAAAATCATTACCATCGCTTTTTTTCTTAATCCGTCGTCGATTATCTGAAATGTTTCTGATGATGATGGATTTTCAGAGGATATGAACTTCATAAACAATAGATTGTATACGTTAACACATAACCATTTCTTTTAAATAATCATTTAAAAACAAAGATGAACTATTTCACTATCATATTTTAAGAATTAGAAAAATCATAAGTAAAAGATAGAAATTTCTTATAAAAATATATTTTTCATGGAAAAACTAAAAAATGATTAAAATCAGGATTAGAAACATAATTAAGTATTTTAAAGAATTTAATCCTATCTCGGAGATTTTAATGATAAACCCTCAAAAATTCATAATTGAAACGGAAGTTTCACCCGCATATTACAACCAAATTTTAGATTTTATATACAAATATTATTTATTTCCTCATGCAGATACATTTACAAATATAAAAAAAAGATCTAAGAATGGTAAAACTAAATTATCATTTGTTTTTAAAGTAGATTATGAAAATATTCTTTCATTAAAGGATAATTCCATTAGAGATGATTCTATAATATCTAAAAATCATTTGATGGGGAAAAATTATTCTATCTATGGTGAAATCGAATCTGGAGACCAAATAAAGGTTAATTTAACTCCTAATGGAGAAATCTCTAAAGAAGTTATGGATAGGTTGGCTGAAGATATATTTGTGGCAGTGCAGATTTATGAAGAAAATATACGCCAATCCACTCTTTACTTTTCATGGGTAGAAGGACAAGATATAATACCTGAAAAACCTCCATCTGTTAGAAAAAAAGCTTCTAAAAAACTTTTTGGTAGTAGCATGTTACCAATATATGTTTTATTCTTTGGGATTAACATAATCCTCTTTATATTTCTAGGATTCTACGCAGTAATCTTTATAATTTTAATACAAGTTATAATAGTTCTTCTTTCTGATAAAATTTATTCCAGGATGGGGGAGTGGAAAATAACTTCAGAAAATTCTGAAGTTCATATCATTCAATTTCAGCTTCCAGAGGATGAATACAGATTTTTTAAAAATAATCTTGGAGAAAATGCTCTGATGAATATAAAAAAAGAAATTTATGATATTAGTCTGGCAATAGGTGCCGCACCTACTTGTGAGATTAGCGAAAATATTCTTTCTAAATATGGATTTGATTGCAATCCTTCCCAGAGACGTTCTAGGGTGGTAAATGTTTATAATATTGTTAAACAGGCCGCTGACAGCTTTGGTCTTCCCGTTCCTAAGATTATTGTTTCTAACAACATGCTCCCTAATGCCGCGGCCACAGGCCCTAGCCCTGAAAGAGGCCTCATACTTATTACTACGGGTTTATTAGTACAATTAGATGATGAAGAGATATTAACAGTCATTGGGCATGAGATGGGTCATTTAATTGGAAGAGATCCTATTATTTTACTTAGCCTTATATCTGGAGAATTTATACTGCGACTAACAATTTTGTTGCCATTGGTGATAATATCGCCACTAATTTATATTATAGTGGCTATGGGATTGATTTTTTTTGTTGCTAAGTTCTTTGAAGCCCGGGCTGATCTTTTATCGGCAAAGGTTATTGGTAAACCCGAGGTTTTAGCACAGGCACTGAGAAAAATTGGCTATAAAAAACTGCAATTTGAAAGGATGAGTTCCTACAGAATTTTTAGTTGGGCCCTTTGGGATCCACATCCTCCCATTTATTTTAGAATTAAACGACTTGAAAATCTCAAAAACCCGCAAAAAATTGAAAATCCTCTTTTAGAATCAGCCAAAGATGTTTTCAAGGGATTTATAGATTCTTTTAAAGGATAAAA
>JAUXXK010000369.1 GCA_030681145.1 Methanobacteriaceae archaeon
AACCATCATTAACAGTACTATAAAATCGAATACTGCCCAGAATAACTATCCCGATGATGCCTATGGTGGTGGAATCTACAACTACGGGACCTTGATTATGGATAACAGCAACCTGGAAAGTAACTTAGTAGCAGGTTATGACGCTTATGGAGGAGGTATCTACAGCCACTATGGTACCATGACCATCAGTAACAGTAACCTCAATTACAACCACGCAGCTGCCAGCGATACATCCAGTTATGGTGGTGGAATCTACGTTAATAGTGGAAGTTTAACTTTAACTAACAGTAATATCAACCACAACACTGTAACTGGACAGTCCGGATATTCCGCTGAAGGTGGAGGAATCCATAACAATGGAGGTACCGTGACAATCACTGGTGGAAGTATAAGTTCTAACACCATTAACGGAGGAAAGGTTAATGGTGGTGGAATTAGTAACAGTGGTGGTTATCATAATATAGTAACCATAACTGGTTGCACCATTCAGGATAACACCGTCAGTAGTACTGAGGAGGCTAATGGTGGTGGGATTTACTACAAAAGTGCTAGTGGTTACAACACAGCCACCATGGCCATCAATGACTCGGTTATCAAAGGCAACACTGCCACTAATGGTGGTGGAATATATAATTACCAGAGTACTCTAAATATTAGTGGATCCACTATTCAGGAAAATAATGCTGTTGTTGGGTCTGGTATATGGACTTCTGGAACCAGTAGTATCTCTGATTCATTAATCAGTAGCAATACTGCATCTAATTCTGGTGGTGGAATCAAAGTAGGGGGCGGTGTTTTGACTGTCGTGGATTCAAGTGTATTCAATAACACTGCTTTTTATGGTGGTGGAATCACTAATGATGGTACTTTAACCCTTCAAGGCTCAGCAATCAATGATAACACAGCCCAGCTTGGTGGTGGAATCTACAACTACGGGGACTTGATCATGGATAACTCGGAATTACTACGAAATACTGCAATTGGCCCTTTTGCATACGCAGGAGCCATTTACAATAATAATGGTGGGGTGAATATCAATAACAGTAACATCAATAACAATACAGCTAATGCATTTAGTACAGATAGTTATGGTGGAGGAATCTACACTAAGTGGGGCAGTTTAACAGTAACTAATAGTAATATCAACCACAACACAGCAACTGCTAATGCTCCAACTAATGTATATGGTGGAGGAATCTACACCTACGATAGTGTTGTGACCTTGAACTTCAACCGCATAGTGGGAAATTCCCCTACGGCGATCTTCCATTCCCTAGATTCATATGGCACTGTTAATGCAGAGTATAACTGGTGGGGTTCTAATAATCCGGACTTTACGACTTTAATTAGTGGTGTGGTGGATTACAGTCCATGGTTATACATGACTCTTCAGGCTAACCCTAATACTATCCAGCAGGGTGAAACTTCTACTCTAACTGCTAGTTTCAATAATGCCTTTGATGGTACAACGGTTACTCCTTTAAACCCGGCTGATGGCCATATACCTGATAAAACACCAGTAACCTTTAACACTGATTTGGGAAGTGTTGGATCTAAAACTATAAACAAAGAAACCATTAATGGGGTGGCTACAGCTAATTTAACTGCTGATGAGGCTGCTGGAATTGCTCATGTTAATGCAGTGTCTGATAGTGAAACTGTTAATACCAATGTAACTATTCAGCAAAGCATAGCACCAACGGCCAAGGCCAGTATCAAAGGCGGCCTATACAATGTGAATAAAAACGTTTACCTGACTATGAATAAACCAGGGACCATTTATTACACCCGTAATGGCTCTACCCCAACCAACGCTAGCACCAAATACACGGGTTATTTGACCATCTCATCCACTACTACTTTGAAGTTCATTGCCGTGGATAAGATTGGTAATGTTTCGCCGGTTTATACTGAGAAGTATGTGATTGATAAAACAGCGCCTAAAGTGACTTACACCTATCCTAAAAATCTAAGTACAGGACAATCAAGAACAGCAACTTTATACCTTAAGTTCAGTGAAAACCTAAAAGCCAGTACCTATTGGTCAAAAATCTATGTCAAAGACCTAAAAACCGCTAAAAAAGTAGTAATAACCAAATGGATCAAGGGAAATATACTCTACATAAAAA
>JAUXXK010000370.1 GCA_030681145.1 Methanobacteriaceae archaeon
AGCTCTTTAAAATTTCTACCGCTTCCTGATCAAAATCACCGAAAACTTTAATCTGGTTTCGATCAAGATTATGCCTTAGGTAAGGAAATGGTCCTGAATAATTAGTTCTTCTATCATGAGAAGTCATTAAATAGTATTTTATTAAATCCCATGAAATTAGGGTAAGAGGAACCTTTGGAAAAAGATTTTTTTCAATATCGTGCCTAGTATTGATATCATCACTTATATCAGAATCAATTTTTTCATCATTATCCATTATTTCATGTTCTAATAACATTTTATGCAGCATTTTCTGGCGAACTTCCGATTTGGTTACATTTTCGTCCCAGAATACAGGTTCAAATGATTCTGCCTTTAAAAATAATTCATCATATAACTCTAATTTTTCAAAATTATTTAAACGGGCCATTAATATTTCTCTATTAAATTTTTTCAAAAATTCTTCACAAAAACGAGTATAAGCCAGTGCTAGGGCCGTTCGTGTATGTCGATCATTAATAATTGTTGGTTTTTTTCTCTGAAACTGTAAAAACTCGATGCGTACATTGGAACCGTATTTTTTTCTTAATTCCTCTTCATAATCGGGTTTATCATCTGCATCAAGAGTAACACGCTTTCTAATCCATCTTCCAGATTCCATTACTTTTATAACCAGGGAAACAGTTTTTACAACTCCTTTTCTTTCCTGTTTTAAAAGTTTCATAATCTGTTTAAATGATTCTCGACCCCATAACGTTAAATCCGTCATGAGCACCATATAATTTCCAGAAAGAGGCAAATAGGGTATTATACTTACCCTGGATAGACCAGATCCATATATTTCCAATTCAAAATCATTAGCTTGGCAGGCACAGGATAAGTTATTTAAATCATAAAATTCGTTAATACGATAACTTTTTCCACACAAAGTACATTTTATAAGACCATATTCTTCTAAATTTCCTAGAGCAATTTTATGAGATGCAATAGATGATTTAGCCCTATCTAATACATTTTTTTTAGCCGCTGCTTTCATCCTGAAATGTTGATTATGGCGGTTCACATCATGAAGTTCCTCCACCATAATCTCGCCGGGAATCGTAGACCCGTATCTAGCCAGAGACCTGTAAGGTGCTTTATAACCTTTAGACTCCATATTGTCTTTAAGATCATGAAGTTCCTCCATGTTTTCTTTCAGGGATTGATAAGTCTTTAAAAATTGTTCTAAATCAGAAATATTCGTTAAATCAATTTTTTTGCGAGAAATTTCATCCAAAAACTTCTCAGACTTACCAATAAGCACGGTTTCGTTCATTTTATTCTTTCACCAACTTCAGCATTTTCCGAGGTTAAAATACTGGAACTTTTTCCTGTGGCTAAAATCATTCCTTCTGATTCAATACCAAATAATTTAGCAGGTTCTAGGTTAACCAGGATTACAACTTTCTGGTTAATTAGTTCTTCTGGGGAGTATTTTTGAGCCACACCAGCAACTACTTGTAGTTCTTTTTCTTTAATATCTACTTTCAGTTTAAGTAAGTTTTTAGAACCTTTAACAGATTCTGCGCTGGTAATCTGGCCAATTCGAATGTCTAATTTAGCAAAATCATCGATACTTATAATTTCTCCCATTTTCTTTGTCTCCGCTGTGTTATTGTTATCTTTTTGATTATCTGAACTATTTTCCAGGTTTTTATATAGTTCTTCTTTTTGTTTTTCAATTACTTCGTCCTCTATTTTGACAAAAAGAGGTTTTGCTTTGTTTATAGTATGTCCAGGTTCCAGGAATATGCTTGCATCATCCCAGTTATCTACTGCAGGGTTTTTATCTATGTTTAATATTTTCAAAATTTCTGATGATTTAACCGGCATATATGGTCTTAATAAAATAGCCAGTGTTTTTGATAGTTGATTACAGAGGAATATGCAATTAGCAGCTTTTTCAGGATTGGTTTTAACCATTTTCCATGGTTCTTGATCATTGAAATATTTATTACCTGACTTAGCTAGTTTAATTATACTCACCAGACCTTCTCTGAACTTACAACGAGATATTAAATCCCCAATTTCAATAGGGGCATTTTTGATTAGATCTTCAAATGCCTTATCTTCCAGGGTGAATGACATTGTCTGTGGAATCTGGCTTTTGAAGAATCTTTTAGTAAATGAAAACGTACGGTGTAGGAAATTTCCAAGTACATCAGCCAGTTCATCATTTATTCTACGCTGGAAGTCATCCCAGGAAAAATCTGTGTCCCTATTTAGAGGGGCGTTAATTGTTAAATAATATCTTAAAATATCAGAGTCAAATTTTTTAATAAAATCAGCTGTCCATATAACCCAATTTTTGCTGGTGGACATCTTTTGACCTTCCAGTGAAAGATATTCACCGGCTATGATATTTTTAGGTAAGTTACAATTATGTCCCATCAGTAGAGCTGGCCAGAAAATAGAATGATGGTATATGATGTCTTTTCCTATAAAATGTATAGCATTCTCATTCCAATATTCTATCCAGCTTATGCCTGTTCTTTTAGACCACTGGGCCGCAGAGGAAAGATAGCCTAAAAATGCTTCTCCCCAGACATAAATAATTTTACCCTCAGCACTGTCTAAAGGTACTGGAACGCCCCAACTCATATCTCTGGTTAAAATCCAATCTTTTAATCCTTCTTTAACCCACTGAAGAGCATAGTTTTTAACATTTGGTGGTAAATCAGAATTAGATTTTATCCAATTATAAATATCTTCCTGAAAATGACTTAACTTAAAAAAGTAATGTTTAGATTCCCTTATTTCAGGTGAACTGTTACATATTAAACACTGGGGTTCTAGAAGTTGGGTGGGTTCCAAATGCCGACCACATGCTTCACAGTGATCTCCACGAGCCCCTTCCATTTTACAATGCGGACAAGACCCTTCTACATACCTATCAGGTAAAAATCTTTCGCATTCCTCACAGTAAGGTTGTTTAATCTCTTTTTCATATATGAAACCATTATTATATAAAGTTAAGAAAAAATTTTGTGAGATATCATAGTGGATATTATCTGAAGTTCTGGAAAAATTATCCATTGAAATATGGCAGGAATCCAAATCTTCTTTAATCATTTCATGATATCTTGTGGCAATTTCCAACGGAGTTTTACCCTCTTTTTCTGCCTTAACAGCAATAGGAGTTCCGTGTTCATCACTGGCACA
>JAUXXK010000390.1 GCA_030681145.1 Methanobacteriaceae archaeon
GGGTAGGTTATCCACGTGTTACTGAGCCGTTCGCCACGAATCAACAAGTTGATTCGTTCGACTTGCATGGCTTAATCGAACCCCAATAGCAGTAGCCTCCGCCAGGATCAAACGGATTTTGCTATATAATAATTTGGGAAGTACACAAAACGTACATAAAGAATTGAAGAGTATGCAATATTCATTTAGTTATATTGAGTAACTGAATATCACCACACTACTACTAAAAAACCAACATCAAACAACAAACACCATATGCCATAAGGCAAAGGTTTGTGCCCTCATTTAAAATCGTATTCAAATAAATTTATAATCATATAGCCACGAGTGGAAAAAACAGCCATTCATAGAACGATAAAAATCGCACTCCGGCCGACGCCTAATACATCGTGGCACATACTATACACAACACTTAAAGAAACACAAATAAAGTTGAAAAATTTGCAAAAATAAATGCTCCGAAAGTCAGTAAAACAATATTTAAAATTTGTAATAATAATTATACATTCATCAACATATAAACTTTTTCATTATAAAAAAGTATATAAAAAAATGAATTTTTTTAATAATTTAAATATCCCATAGATAATTCAAAAATATTATAATTACTGATCATTTAAATAAATTAATAATTTCATGCCAATAAATTCAATAAATTAATTAATAAAATATAGACTATGAAGGGAAAATATATAATATGAAGATAATTTTTGATATACAAATATTTTAATTTAGCTTTTTAAATCGAGTATAACGAGTTTTTAAAACTATATTTTATTTATAAAAAAATGCCGGATAGAATTTAAAAGAAAAGGCAAATAATCTCAGTATTTAAACCTTTCGATTGTATTTAAATCACAAAATATTTTTATACTCCCAATAGATTTTAAAAAGGTGATATATTATGAAGTTCGGTATCGAATTTGTTCCAAATGAACCAATAGAAAAAATTGTAAAGCTAGTAAAGCTGGCAGAAGATGTAGGTTTTGAATACGCCTGGATTACTGACCACTACAACAACAAAAATGTATATGAAACCTTAGCATTAATTGCTGCAGGAACTGAAACCATTAAAATGGGTCCTGGTGTGACCAACCCTTATGTAAGAAGCCCCGCTATAACTGCTTCTGCTATGACTACCCTTGATGAACTCTCAAATGGAAGAGCAGTCCTGGGTATTGGCCCTGGTGACAAAGCTACCTTTGATTCTTTAGGAATTCCATGGGATAAACCAGTTAGTACAGTTAAAAACGCCATAGAAATGATGACCACTTTAATGGCTGGTGGAAAAACTGAATCTGGTGCACAATTAGGTGGTACCAAAGCTGTCCAGGAAAAGATACCAATTTACATGGGTGCACAAGGCCCCATGATGTTAAAAACCGCTGGCGGATTTTCAGACGGTGCATTAATTAACGCATCCAACCCTAAAGACTATGAAGCTGCTGTTCCTCTAATCAAAGAAGGAGCTTCTGCAGCAGGTAAAAGTATGGATGACGTGGATGTAGCTGCTTACACTTGTACTTCCATTGATGATGACGCAGCAAAAGCATTAGGCGCTGCAAAGATTGTTGTGGCATTTATTGCTGCAGGATCACCACCACCTGTTTTAGAAAGACACGGGCTAGCACCAGACACCGGAGCGAAAATCGGAGAAATGATAGGTAAAGGTGACTTCGGTGGAGCTATTGGAGCTGTAAGTGACGATTTAATGGAAGCTTTCTCTATTGTAGGAACTCCTGATGATTTAATACCTAAGATTGAAGCTTTAGGTGAACAAGGAGTAACCCAATATGTGGTTGGTTCCCCAATTGGACCTGACAAAGAAAAATCCATTAAATTAATGGGAGAAGTTATTAACACCTTCACTAAAAGAAAAGGCGGAGTCTTCTAGATTCCTCTTTTATCTTTTTATTTTTTTTTTTGAGTCTTTTTAATCAATAAAGCATAATATATTTATTCTGAAATAATTTTACTACGTATTCTATGCTTCTTAGCAATATCTGCCACCCTATTATAAATTTTAATCTGATATTTATGGGAAGTGTAAAATTTAGATTTGAATATAGACTTAGTTTTAGGAATCAAATCTGGAAAATATTCCTCTAAAGCTTTATAATATCTAACCCTGCAATCAGATGGATTATCACCAAAAAGAGTTAATGTTCCATTAAGTACAAAGTCCCCCCGTATTGAATCCTTCTTCTTTAATTTATTCATGGCGTCAAGTCTTTTTAGGGGAGACCGGGTAAGGTTCAAATATTCGGGCCATTTCCAAATCCATGGTTGAAAAAGAAAAAGTAATTATTACTCCCATTCGCTGTGTAGAATCCAGATTTTCAGGTAGTGTAGCAGATTTGTAAATCTTTTTCAAGAGGCCTATATCTCTTTAAATACGATCAGATTTGGTAACTAAATTTATAGGAAAATGAAATCTGTATATTATTTTTAAAAGTTCTCGTTTAATCTTTAAATCTTTTTCATGATGCATATATGGATCTTGGCAGACCCTATAGCTATAATCCCATATTCCTTTTTTCTAGCCCGATTTTTTAATTGATTATATAATACATCTGCAACATTGATTTTTACTGATATCCATTGAGGTATATTAGATCCATATTTGCTTCCATTAACATAACAGTAAACACAATTGAAAGAACATCCCAAATAAGGATTAAGTGTATAATCTTCTAAAAACCAACTATATCTCATTTTAAGTTTATTAAGAACTGATTTTAATTTAATTTTATGAATCACAATGTATCACCAGAAATCAAGCCAAAATGCGATATAAATTATTATTAATCCTCACAATGTGTAAAATTAAAGCCAAATTGACTTTTATTGTATGATTTTGCCTCTTTTTCTGATTTATAGGTAAAATTGTATCTTTTTTGGACTTTAATTATTTCTTAAAGTGAATTCTTTACCATTTAGTTGTTTTCCCATTTTATAAACTCTAAAAC
>JAUXXK010000391.1 GCA_030681145.1 Methanobacteriaceae archaeon
ATTAATGCTCCCGCTTTTCTAACACGTGGAAAAATACGTGCAATCCCTGTGGAAATTGAGCTGATATTATTGGCCATGGTCCTTTTTGAACTGGTTGGAGGAGATGCTCTAGGATTATATGTTAAAATTCCCCACTATGACAACTTTATGCATTTCATGTTACCCCTATTTCTGGCATTAATCGGTATGATGATTGTTTACACCATGTACTACTATGGTAAACTTCAAGCATCTTATGGAGTCATGGCCTTTATTATTGTAATTATGACAATAGGCTTTGGAGCAATACTTGAAATGGGAGAATATACCTATGATACCTATTTATCCCAGGGACCTTTAGGGGAAATAACTGGTAACACTCAAATGCAGGGTTCTCCCACACAAGACCCATTGGATGATACTATGAATGACTTCTTTACAGATACTGCCGGAGGTATAGTCGGAGCAGCGCTAGGAGTATGGTTAATTCGTAGAAATGAGAAGAAAGGTGAGCACTGGAAAGTAGCTGATGAAGTTGGAAAAATGATAAACTAAATCTTTTATTATTTTTATTTAATTTTTTTATACATTTTTATTTTTATTTAATTTTTCTAAAATATTTTTTATGTTTTTTATTGTAAATTTCCTTTCTTTTCTTAATTTTTCAATTAAAGAAGAAGATATTGCTGATTAAGAGGATAGAATAGGTATAAATTAAAAAATAATTCCAGATAAAAATAAAAAAAACCATTAAGGATATGAATAAGTGAGAAATACAAGAAAAATTACTTGAAGTTTCCTCACATTGTACCTTGTTTTTTAATTAAATATATTATTTTTTCGTTTTTGGCAGAATAATACTTGTAAGGAACCCTAATAGCAGTATTATTGTCAGCGCGTTGAATGTTTGCTTCATAGCAGAGCTGATAGTAGAATCAACAATCTTTGTAGCTTGCGGCACTAATTCAGGAGGTATTTGAGGGGCACTAGTCTGCATCTTTTCCACATAATTAAATAGGCCATCTTGAATCTCTTGGGTTGTCATATTATCAAATTGGCCTGATGATTCTATACCTGCTGTTAGTCCTCCAAATATTCCAATTAAAAGTAAAACACCTATTAATGCAGTTCCCATAGAATATCCTAAATTTTTAAAGGAATTTAGAAAACCAGAAGCATCAGTTTCTTGATCAGTTCTAGCTGCATCCATAGTTAAATTGGTTAACTGTGAAAGTAAAAG
>JAUXXK010000399.1 GCA_030681145.1 Methanobacteriaceae archaeon
TTTTATGCACCATCATTTTATGATGGAATTTTTTAGGCGGCCTTATATTGTGTATATCTACCTTTTCCAATTATTTGAGCTTGATTTTTTTCAATTAAACCCATTAAATCTCTTGATGAAGTATTCCTAGAAACTTCAAATGTGTCATGATATAAACTATTGGTAAAAACCGTTCCTTCATTAACCATCATTTCCAGGGCCTTTATTTGTCTATCATTCAAACCTAATTCTTTTAAATCAACCATTCTATCATCAGGAATGTCACTGACCAAATCTAAAATGTTTTCGCCCGGGCCATAGAACTTAACCACAAAGAAATCTCCTTCTTCACTAAATTCAGGTTCTTCCAGGCCGTGTTCTTTCATGAGTTTCTTCATTTTTCCAATTCCAGTACCGTACTTTTCCATGTCTTTAGTCTGGTGGAAAATTTCACATATCCTCTGATTCCGAGAAGCATGATGGCCGTCTAACTTATTAATGCTCATTCCAGGTAATAGTCCACCAGGATTACTTATTTCCACTCGATCATCAAAAATAGAGAACATAATAGGAGCTCCTAAACGATTATAATCCCTGTGAGCAATAGCATTTATGATAGCTTCCCTTATAGCATCGTAAGGATATTCTGGTATGTCTACTCTTTTAAAGTCCACAATTTTATTAGCCAGCCTAGTATTCCTCTTAAAAAAGATTTCAACTTCTTTTAGAATACCATAAACTGACCCTTTTATTTCCAAATTATCTATAGTACGGAATCTAGTTACTCCTTGGTATCTTGCTATTCTAATCTCATTTTGAGGAATATAATCTGACGCTTGTAAAGAAAAGAAAAGTAATGCTGCGTTAGTTGGCATGTATTCTCCATTGAACTCTTTTAAAACATTTAAACGATTTTGAAGAGTTTCATAAATAGAACCTTCTGGAATATCAACATCCAGTTTTAAAGCTCTTTTTTGAAGAAAATCTTTTACTTCCTTCTCATTTATAGCAGAATAATCTGCTTCAGGGTTAATTCTATCTTCAAATGGTCCAGTTTGAATCAATCCATTGTTTATCAGAAATTGTTCCAAACTATAGGTTACTTGACATTTTAAATCATCCAGTGATTCAAATCGGCGATAAACTAAGGATTCTTTAATTTTATTGAAAAATTTCCTGGTATCTTCATCTCTTTTTAAATTATTATCTCCTTTAATAAATATCAGAACTTCACCTGATGATACTGAGTTAATAAATGTATCAAACTCTTTTTCAGTAGCAGATAATCCATCATCTCCTTTAAAACCATATTTTTGGCCTAAAATCCCCAGATAAATATTGCTATTTTTTAATTCATTTAAATAGCGAAAAGCTGGATTATTACCTGCTGCAGCCACATCTTCGAAGATATAGACCTCAAAAAATTCCCTGAAAATGCCAGTGTTTATAATTGCGTCCTTTACAGCAAACCGTTCTTCCCTAAGTTCACTTTGATTCCCACTGACAAATACCTTAAACTTCATAACTAATTATCTGTAATTTATTACTTATTTCTTTTTCTAATTATGATTATTATTTTAAAAATAATTTTGAATTAATATTCTTTCCTTTTTAGGGTCATGTACTAAGGATTCACACTTCTGTCATATGTGATATCATTTTCTATTTAGTTGTAGTAATAAGTGATAATATACTAATGGATTATACTATGAAATAATGAATAATCAATTTTTGCTTGAAGAGCCTAAAAACCTTTCAAAAGTATATATTTGTCACCGATTACCTAATCGGACTTTCAAAATAAGAGAATATTACTTTCCAGTTTGTTCTCGATGTACTGGAATATATATTGGGGCCTTTTCTTACTTTATTTTAGCTATGTTTTATTATATTGAATATGATTTATCTTTAATGATAACAGCTTCATTGTTAATAATTCCTACATTTATTGATGGGTTGACTCAATTTATCGGTTTCAGAGATAGTAACAATACATTAAGGTTTTTTTCAGGTTTAATTGCAGGAATTGGTCTTGCAATATTCATTAAATACTTTAAAATAATATTAATGGGGGTTAACAATGGTTTATTGTCCTAATTGTGGAAAAGAAAATGCTGACCAAAATGAGTTCTGTGATAATTGTGGAAAAAAATTGACTCAAAGTGTGAATACAGATCAACCAGTTGATAAACAAAGCAAAGGATGGTGGAGTCAGCAGAATTCTGGCGTAAAAGCATTGAGTATATTTGGAGTTTGTTGTATAGGACTATTATTGGTTGTCGGAATATTTGCAATGATATTACCGGATATAAATACATCTATTATGACAAATTCTTCTTCAAGTGAGCCTGCAACTACTACTAATTCCACTAGCACACCTTCTTCTCAAACATGGAATAGTGTAGCAACTTTCACAGGCACTGGTAATAAAGACACTGACACATTCCAAATTAAAGGAGACAAATTTAAGTTAAAAGTTACAGCAAAAACAGAAAGTTTAGAATATGGTCTTTTTTCTGCAACTGTTTTTCCAGAAGGTGAAACAACATCTTATAGTGGCCAAGGAAATATTGATAGTTTTAATAAAAACACTGAAACTGATGAATTCATTATAAACGCTGGCCCTGGAACTTATTATATTAAAACAATAGTTGCAAATTTAGATAAATGGGATATTGAGGTTTTTGACTATTATTAAACCTCTTTTTATTTTATTTTTTAGAGGCAATATCAATTAATGCTCACAAAAAAGTATAATCCTTTATAAGCAGTTATACATTTTTATGTATAAGGATTGTTTTTAAATAATCACATTCAAATAATCATTAAAATTTTTTTTAATAAAAGAATTTAACAGATTTTACTAATATTCCTAACATTCCACCTATTAACCTATGAAGAATGTTATATTATTATTACTCCAAATAACCTATCAAATAGGCATTAAATAGATTTTTTTACTATTTATTTATTATTAAATTCGGAATTATAATACATTATATAGCACAAGAAAAAAGATAAAAAAAGAAATGATACTATTAATATATTAGTTGGAAAGTTATAACCAATCATTCTCCACATACTAGGAGATATTATACATATAAAACCAAATGAAACCACAGCCAAAATAAATATAGATAAAAAAGATTTGTTTTTGGAATTACTATTCACTTGTTTAAACTTTCTTTTGTAGATTCTTTCAGAAATAATATCATCTAAAAGAGCTTTTTTAGATTCTTTGGAGATATTTAAACCGTCTTCACTGTAATATAACTTGCCACCACAATTGCATGATTCAAAATCATCTATAGATTCCCCTTCTTCTAATTCATAGGAAAGTTCACAATTTCGGCAAATTATATATCTCAAATAACTCCTCCAATCAAATTACAGTTTTAGAATGAAGTTTTGCATTTCTTTTAATGGATTTAAATTATTAGTCCATTTTCTTTTATAGAATCTATAGTTTTAGATAAAATGGATTTAAACTTTTCCAGATCGTCTTGATCTATTTTTTGATTTATTTTATAAATAAAATCAGATTTATTCTTATCAAAGTTTTCTCGCTCTGTAATTTTTAAATAGTCTTCGACAATTTTATCTCCATTATTTACTTTATTTATTATATGCTTATTAGTTGAAAATATGCATTGACCAATTTTAGCTAAAACAGAATAGCCCTGCAATAAACTAACGGTTTTTCCATTTATTTCTACATTTAAAGAGAATCCTTTAGTTCCCCATCTGATAATCAGATGATTTTCTAAGGCCAGTTTAAATAGTTCGCTGAAAATTAATTTTCCATTTTCATCAATTATCTCAAAGAAAGTATCTTTATTTAATAGTTCAATATCATCTGGACCACCATAAATACCAGGACCTATTATTCTAGGGACCATAGTCTTAATTTTTTCTTCATCATTCACATATTGCTTTATTTCAAGTCCAAATGCTTCAGCAGGATCCAATTGATGATTTAAAAATTCAATTATTCGTTTAAGTTCATTTGGTATTTTATCAGCAGCAAAAACCATTCTTATTTTACCGATTTTTAAATTAGTTTTAACATTTTGCCAGAACTGTATACTATTAGTTCCAGGTTCTAGAAAATCCATTAAATCAACATCGTTATGTAACTCCACAAGTGATCTAATTTCATTCATAGGTAAATAGACTACTGCATTGGCTGCATAGTCAAACATTTGTCCAATAACTTCTCTACGGATTTGGTGATTTGATATTATTTTATCTTCAACTAAAGTGGGAACACCATCTTGATCTAGAAAAAGATGATCTAAATAGAAATTTGTATTTCCAGCGTCTTTAGATATCATATGTAGTTCACTAGTAACTAGTATCCATCGACGTGGATTTTCAGGGTTAATCTGTTCCCCAGCCAATATATCTGGATATTTGCCCAATAATTCCTGTAAAACGATTTCCTGTTTATATTTTCTTTCTTCTAAAGTTATAGGTTCATTATCTTTGATTAAATATATTTTATCTGCCATAATAGGCCCCCTTATAAGTAATAAGTATTGTCCCTTTGAACCCCTTAAATTATTATTCTTTTTATTAATTATAGTGTAAGTATATTATTATAATAGTCACTATTCAATTTTATAGTAAAGCTTTAATTGTATAGTATATAATAGAATTATATTGTATTAATATAAAATCAAATAATCGAGGCATTAATATGGCATTTTTAAGTAAAACAGAAAATAAAGCAGACATAGAAAAAATTGATGAATTAATGGGTAAACCAATAAAACCAGAATTAAAAGAGTTGTTAACCAATCAAGGGGCCAAAAACCTGAGGAAACTGTTAAAATCCATGGCCAAAGAGGGAAAAACTCCTAAAGAATTAGAATATTTTTTTAATTATACTCTTAGCAAAACACGCTATATTCAAGATAAGAAAGCAGAATACATTATAGAATCTAAATTATCAGATCAAGTCTACAAAGCATACATAAATGATGGAATCTCCAGGATAGAAAAAGTTAATGGAAGATTTCTCGCTTCTCAGACCATAAAGCTAGACATGTTAATTGAACAAAATAATAAAATTATCGAGCTATTAGATAAAATAGCTAATAAATAATATCTTTTTATTTTTAAAACATTATTTAGGAGGGGTGAATATGTTTAAAAAAATAGGTCCAATTTTAGTTTTGATTATATTAATGATTACAGTTAGTATTTCTGGCTGTGTTTCCGACCCAGTAACTGATTTTAGCGGGCCAAGTTATGTACCATCGGATTACACCAATACCCGGAATAATACGACAGATAATGGTAAAATAATGGTTTATCAGGGCCCCGCGCAATTGAATTTATTCATGGTTGCTGCTGTAAAAGATCCTAACCAGGAGTACATTAACAATATTAGTAACCAATTTGGTTCCAATAAATCAGAATATATTCAAAAATCCAATGAAAGTCTGGAAGTTAATGGCCATCAAATAGAAATGAAAATAGAAACAATTAGTCTTTTTGGAACTTCTATTTCCACTTTCCAATCTGTATGGTTCTGTGATAAAGCCCGGTTGACTTACGCTACAATTGGGGTAGTGCCTACAAGAGACTTGGAAGAAATGAAAAACATGACCAAATCCATTCAGTGCCATCAATGGTACTCATTTTAAATTATTTTTTTTTTATTTTGGCATATTATGTTCAATTTAGGGGATTAAATGAGTAAAAACCATTCTTTATACTTGGGACTGGATTAAATCAATAATTTCTACTTTTATATTTCTTTTTTTACAAACCCATTCCAGTGCAGGATCTCCTTTACCACATAATATGACCATTTCAATATCTTGAGCATCATATTCTCTCTCAAACATGTCAT
>JAUXXK010000402.1 GCA_030681145.1 Methanobacteriaceae archaeon
GCTTGATATTTATTGTATATATGCTATGGAACTCCCACGGAATAATTATGCAGTTCCCAAACAAGTTAATCAAAGAAAAAATAGTTCTGACAAAGAATATAAATACAAACTGAAACTTTTAAATTTTTATTTTTCCTTTACATTACAGATAATATATTCGATTTCTATATATTGGATCTTTAATCTTTACTTTATTATGTAGTTCATAAGTGTAATGGGGACTGCAACTCTATTTTAACTAAAAGATGTGCGTCTAAAGTTTAATTTTAGTAGAAGGGATTACTGCGGAAGTCTATTTCTACAATTTTTTTCTCCCATAAATCATGAAAATATTTATATACCACATAATATAATAAAATAGTGTGAATTAGAATCAAATAAGGTGAAATAGGAATAATTAAATTTGTTTGGAGAGTGAAAAAAGTGAAAATATCTGATGAATTGATTGGTAAAGATGTTATTGACGGATCAGGAGACCAATTAGGTATCGTAAATGATGTTAATTGGGATTTTGATATGAACAAAGTAATATCTATTCATATGAAAGAGGCAGGAATAACCGCGAAAATAGGCCTAGGCGATAAAAAAATAGTACCTTACGAAATGATTGAAACCATTGGTGATAATGTTCTAATAAAAGGTCAAGTATTCAAAACAGAATAAATTAAAAAATTTAATTAAAAAGTAAATTATTATTTTTTTAATAAATTTTTTTATCTATTTAATTTACTTGGCGATATACTACATTTTTCCTCATTAGAATTGATGAAAAACAATAGGAGGATATAAAAATGGCTGGAAATCTATATGAAATGTTAAATGAAGATCACACAAAGGTCAAAGATTTACTGGAAAACACAATTGAAGAAGAAAGTGTCAAAGAGTTTCCCCAAATAAAAAATGAGTTAGAAGTACATATGGAAGGTGAAAAAGAGTATTTCTATCCTGATCTAAAAAAAGATGATTCAGTAACAATTATTGAAGGATATCATAAGCACAGCCTTGCAAAAAAAGTAATCAAAGATATAGAAGATGAAATGAATGAAACCGATGAATGGATAGCAAGAGTGAAAGTATTACAAGACTTAATAGAGCACCATATTAAAGAAGAAAAAGAAGAGGATAAAATCTTTAAATTAGCTAAAAAAAACCTGAACAAGATAAAAGAATATGAAATATATACGCAGTTTGAGGATCTAAAGAAGAAAAACGATCTGATGTAAATTAGCGAGAAGTTTTCTAAATGAATAACAGATTAATTTAATATTTCATTTGGAATGGTGAAGTAGATTGTTGTTCCTTTTCCAAGTTCTGATTTGGCCCAGATTTTTCCGTCGTGGTGGTGTACTATTTTTTGTGAAATTGCTAAACCAATACCTGTTCCCTCATATTCCTCCCTTGAGTGTAGGCGCTGAAACATATTGAATATCCTTTCTAAATGCTTTGAATCTATTCCAATTCCATTGTCTTTTATTGAGAATACATATTCTTTATCATGTTTATCTGCAGATACATGAATTTTGGGGTTAACTTTGCTACGGTATTTGATAGCATTTTCTATAATGTTCTGGAACAATTGATTCATCTGTTGATGGTTTGCATAGATCGATGGAAGAGGGTCATGTGTTATAATAGTATTAGTATCCTTTATTAATGGTTTTAAGTTAATTAAAACAATTTCTAATATTTTTTCGCTTTTTAAATAGTTAAATTCTCTTTTTTGGCTTCCGATTCGAGAATATTCTAAAATGTCATTAATTGCCATATCCATGCGTTTAGCACCGTCCACAGCATAATTTATGAAATCATTGGCATCTTTGTCAAGATCAGCTGAATACCTCTTCTGTAAAAGCTGAAGAAAACTCGTGATCATACGCAGAGGTTCTTTCAAGTCGTGGGAGGATACATAAGCAAATTGTTCAAGTTCTTTATTAGAATATTGTAATTTCTTAATT
Source organism: Methanobacteriaceae archaeon (assembly GCA_030681145.1). Classification (GTDB taxonomy): domain Archaea; phylum Methanobacteriota; class Methanobacteria; order Methanobacteriales; family Methanobacteriaceae; genus JAUXXK01. Next base: position 1,956 of record JAUXXK010000402.1, read on the forward strand.
AGTTGATCTAATTTGATTTCAGCCTTTTCATTATCACCAATTTCAACATTTAACTTTCTATTAATTCTTTCAAGATTAGCAGTGTGATTATTCACTAACTCTTCCATCTGTTTCGATATAGTAGTATTTTCAATCATTCTCAAAAGACCTATCAACTTGTCATTTTTATCTTTTATGGATGATACATACAAATTACCCCAGAGAATTTCACCATTTTTATTGATGAACCGTTTCTCTAAAATAAAATTATCTATTATACCTAAAATCAAAAGTTTTTGCTTTTTTAATTCCTCATCTAAATCATCAGGATGATCGTATTCATGTAATCTCATCGATAATAACTCTTCTTTTGAATATCCCAGCATACGACTTATTGCATCATTAACTTTTAAAGGAATATGATCTAAGGAAACGATAATCGAACCCAATGGTGATTGATCAAATATTAATCTGAAAAGCTGCTCAGTTTTACGTCGCTCAATTTCCGCGTTTTTCTGTAGAGTAATGTCGTGAACAATAGAATAAATGAATTCATTACCTTTTTGTTTGATTAAACCACTGTAAACTTCTACATCACGAATTTTTCCATCTGATAAACGATGTTTAAACATAAAATGATTTTTTTGTCCGGATACTGCTTTTTGCATTTCCTCCACTATTAAATCTTTATCAGAAACATTTATATCTGATATTTTCATTTTAACTAATTCATCAAGGTTATATCCATAGAATTTAGTCGCAGCAGGGTTAGCATCTATAATATCTCCATTATTTGGATCAATTAGAATCATTGATGTATGATTATTATAAAAAATCTGATGATATCGTTCTTCACTATCTTTTAAATTTCTTTCAGTATTTTTGAGTTTAGTAATATCTGTAACAGTTATTCTAAATTCTTTGAAATTTCCATTGTCATGTAAGACTTTAATTGTTTCAAAGTGTGCATAAAATGAGTTATTACTCATTCTTATGAGTTTAAGGTTTACAGTATTCTTATTTCCAGTTTTCAGAACTTTTTTGAGGTGTTGATGGAACTTGTTTCGTTGATCAGTTTTAATGTATTGGATAAACGCACTTTTATGCAAGTTAAGTCTTTCAACTCCTAATAGTTCTGATCCTGCAAGGTTAGCTTTTAAAATAATCCCCTCTTTATCAAGGGTAAAATATCCAACTGGTGCAAAGTTGTAGAGATCAAAATATTCCCGTCGAGATTCTTCCAACTTTATCTGTGCTTCCCTAAGTTCCTCATTTTGTATTTCCAATTCAATCTGATGAACATGAAGCTCATGGATATACTGATCATTTTGTGATATATCATCCCTAGAACTAAACCTGTCTTGAAGTAGTTTTTCTGCTTTTTTACGCAGAATGTCTTTTTCTATATTCTCATCATCCATAAAAATTCACCCAATGAAAGAAAGAGATAGTTTGTATTAATATGTTGATAATCATATAATTAATAATTAATTGTAAAATTATGCCCCCATTTGCTAATAAACAATATGGGAAAAATGTTATATATCCATGGCCTTAGGAAAATATATAGAACCATATCAATCTAGCTTAAATTATTTAGATTAGATTAAAAATAAAAAAAGTAGAAAAAATTAGAAAGGAGCAAATATCCCTATGAACACCAGCCAGGCCAGTGCTGTTTTAGCTACTAAGCTTAAAATAATATAAACCCTTTCACCATAGAGATAGTCCTTCCATTTACCAATTCCTTTGTACTGCAATATCATGTTAATAGAAAACGTATTGAACATGATGAAGTAAATTAAAAGAACCATGTAAACAAATGTAGGAGGATTTGTTTCTCCAGATCCTAATGCAGCAACAAAATAAGCGGCCATTACTATCCAAGGAGTTAACCCCGCAACACATCCCATTAAATATGCGGACCAGTCTGTTTTTTTAGGATATTGGTTGATCTTCTCCATCAAATATCCAAACATGATCATAGATGCATTCAATACAAAGATCATCACTAAAGACCACAAATCCCATATTCCAAGAAATTGAGCAATTAGTACAATCATTATTGAGCTGGAAAGAGCATATTCATACCATCGGTAAGGATTCATACCCTTTTTAAGGTTTTCATTGTATTGAGTGTTTCTGAGAAAAGCAATTACAAAATGAGCTACAGCCGATATCAATAAAAAAGAAGCTAATATTACACCTATATACTCGACCGTGAATATTACTTGGGGATCAGGCAGAACTTGGAATGATGGTGGAGTTAAAGAAATTACTTTAAAATTTATATAAAACGTATATATGTCTCTAGTCCATTCCAAAGAAAAACCTAAAATAATCAATAAAATTCCTTGAATTAAGTGCAGAATTCCAGCACCTATATTCATCTTACGCAAGCCAGCAAAAGTAATGGGGGACTTAGCTATTATTTCCCTTCTTTGTTCATTATCCACTTTTCACCCTCCAAATATTATAATTAATGTATAGTTATGTTCATTAATACTATTATATTTAATGATATATCTAAAATTAACAAGTAATTATAAAAATAATATTATTTTTCATTTTTTTATAAGATATTTTTCGAATTATTTTTTATAAAGGTATATTATTGGTTAAAATAAAAATAGTAATAAGAATAATTAAATTTATGGGGGAAGTTTAATGACAGAAAGTCCGTCATACCATGTGGAAAAGAAAGATGGGAATTTTGAAATACGCAAATACGATGATTATGTGTTAGCCCAGGTAGATGTGGAAGCTCATTATCGAGATGCGATGAGAATTGGGTTTTCTATACTGGCCAATTATATTTTTGGGGCTAACCACAAAAAATCAAAAATACCTATGACTACACCAGTATCAGGTATAAACATTTCTAAATCAGAAAAAATACCCATGACAGTTCCAGTTACAGAAGAAGTCCTGGATGAATCAGAAAAGATTGCAATGAAAGTTCCAGTTACAGAAGAAAATGCTGGTTCAGAAATATACAGAATATCATTTACCATGCCATCTAAATATAGCTTAGAAACTTTACCGGAACCAGAAGACAAACGAATAAAATTTAAAGAAGAAAAAAATCAACGTATGGGTGTTATAAAATTTTCTGGTAGAGTTAATGAAAAATTAAGTAAAGAAAAAATAGAAGAATTGAAAAAATTACTCAATAAAAATTCTATCAAAGCTAAATCTAATTTTATTGTGGCCCAATACAATCATCCTGCAGTTCCTGGATTTCTCAGGAGAAATGAAATAATTGTTAAAATTTGATATTAAAAATTTTTTAATAAAATTGTGATTTTCATCAAAATTAAAAAAAGACATTTGATATACTTCATCCTATAATTAATGCTTTAGTTTGGATGATTGGATTCTATTTTAGTTGATGTTGAACATTAATCCCAAAAGATTAGAATCAGTAGGTTTTCAAGTTTACCATATACCCTAAATGAACCAAATTGGATATTATTTAGATTTATGAATATTAAGAGTTATTTATATTCGTTATAGTCTCATATAACGAAGATATACATATAATACAATTTTAGTCCATACCTCATTTAATGAGTAATATATTAAATATTTTTTTAGAGTATTTAAAAAGAAAAAAAGTATGGAAATAGATTTTTGCGTTTTACCCATTCCCAATTTTAGTTTTTAGTTTGTTTTATTACAAATCCAGCCATTATCAGTAACGCAGCTAAAATTAAAGGCATTATTGGAGCACCAGTAGATTGCATTGGCACTTCTTGCGCGCTGATAAGTGATATAGACGATTGTCCAGCAGCAGAACTTGAAGGTACAAATACTGTTGCGGTTGCTGTCTGGCCAGGTATTGATGCAATATTAAC
>JAUXXK010000406.1 GCA_030681145.1 Methanobacteriaceae archaeon
CCTTGATAAAAACTGATATATAATACTTTCCATATAAAACGTATTATTACTTTTCCCCGTTATTTCACCTTATTAGTAATAATAAACCAGGATTAATACTTATTTTTGAAAATGGGCTGTTTTTTATTACATCACTAAAAAAAAAAGAAAAAGAAAAATGGGTTTTAAATGGTTTTTTTGTAATATCCAATTCCAAAAAGTCCTAACAGTCCAATTATGCCCAAAATAGCGTAAAATGAAACACCAGAACTATTAGAAGCTCCCTGATTAGGTTTAGAAACCTCGTAGGATTTTTGTTCAGAACCAGTTGATCCATCTGTACTTTCAGAAGCAGATTGGGTACTTGATTTAGATGACTTAACAGAATCAGAATCCTGTTTACTAGAAGACGGACCATTATCACCATTGCTGGTAGAATCACCCCTAGATGGACTAGAAGGATTATTTAAATTCTGAGATGGGCCGGAAGGATTATTTACATCCTGAGATGGACTAGAAGGATTATTGGAATAAATACCAATGTCTTTACCAGTAGCAGATTTCATTATAGCCTCATAAGCTTTCAAAGTAGCTTGAGATGCAGATGAAACCTTGGCCACCCATTTATTGAATTCTAAATTGGCACAAGTATGATGACAACAAACTACACCATATTCTACTACTGTTTTGATATATTCATTAGCAACAGCTTTTAAAGTTGCAGAATCTGCTTTCCACATCCCTCTACGTGCTGCTTCTAGAAGCCATGCTGCAGTTGAAGCAAATGCATATGGGTTGCCGCTTTTAATCTGATTACTAATAGTAGAATCCAGTAAGTATGTATCAGCTATTTTTTTCCAAGTTACATCCGTTACCGAATCAGGAATAATTGCATCCCAAGCAAATAAATGTCCAATATGTTTTGATATTGTATTTGCTCCAGAAAATCCTTCTTTAAGCATTCCTTCAATCCATTTTGGATTAAGAATCCTAGAATGAATCTCATTAGACATGAACTCATTAAGAGTATCAATACGGGGAGTTCCTCTGGTATTTGCAATATAAACACTGATTGTTTTGTTGGAAAGACTACCTGCCGTCATAGTAAGGCCTCCTAAATATTGATAGACATCATCATTATCCAGAAGTCCATAGTTATTGTCTCTTACTTGAATAGTTGCATCCACATTGATTAAATTGTTTTTAAAAGCATCCATACTCTGCAAACCATATACTCCATTACCATAAATGTAGGACATTTTCTGTAGATATGTTTGTATCAAATCATTCTGGTCAGACCATCCAGTAGTGGCGGGAATCAACTGAGCAACTCCTGTCCCATATGCCTCCGCAGGAGGGCCAAATATACGGGATCCTGCTAAGAACTGAGAAGTGGTTGAGTCTAAACCCGCGCTGTTATATTTAGCCAAATCTTCAAGGTAGTGTTTGCGTAGATAATTATCTTCAATACTCTCTGAGAGAAGGGCTATTTTTCTAATGGCATCATCCATAATGTTTATAGTGTATGAAAAGGTGTCTCTAAACAATCCACTTATGGTTACGAGAACATCAATCCTAGGACGGTTTAAATCTGATAAAGAGGTTATAGAATAACCTTTGAATCGTCCACTAGCATCATAGGTTGGTTCTACTCCAATATATCTTAATATCATGGCAATAGATTGACCCATGGTACGCATAGTCTCGGTTGACCATAAAACAACTCCAACAGTTTCAGGATATCTGCCATTTTCTGCATAGTACTGTGCCAGCATTTCATCGGCCATTTTTTTACCGATTTTCCAAGCAGTTTCATCAGGAGCCATACGCGGATCAAATGAATAAAAGTTCGATCCAGTCGGAAGAACATCAGTTCCCCTACGTATTGGGTCGCCTCCTAATGATGGAGAAATAAACTTTCCTTCCAGCGCTATTAATAGGTTTTCTATCTCTAAATTCACTGTAAGTAATGCCCTTAGATACTCTCGGTAAGCAGTGTTGTTTCTGTTTTCTGGATCAAAACTAACTATTGAATCAATCATTTGTTCTAATTCAGTTCCATTAAGGGCCACACCAAAAGTGTGCAAACCATATGGAATTAATGTAGAACATATATTGTCTAAGTGATGATCTACCTTATTTTTGATATCATCAAAACTGGTGGAATTCAAATCAAGGTTAAGGTCGTGATCCAGATTAAGAGATTTAATGAGTTCTAATATCTCTATTTTGAGTACTGCTTTTCGATCTTCTTGATTTGTAGTGTCGTAGCTACTGATTTTATCTTTAAGTTTAGAAAGATCACCGTAAAGTTCCGAAGTTATTATCGTAGCAGTTAAATGGTCAATAATAACTGCATATCCTCTTCTTTTTGCTTGAGTACCTTCTCCAGTATTATCCAATATATATGGGTAGATATTGGGTATATTGCCCAACAGAACATCAGGCCAATCATCAATTCCAAGACCCACGCTTCTCCCAGGGAGCCATTCCATGGTTCCATGTGTTCCTAAATGAATCAATGCATTGGCTTTCATATGATTTTGTAGCCACATATAAAAAGCAATGTACTGGTGGGTAGGGGGTAGAGTGGCAGAATGCGCAATTTCTGTAGGGTCTTCACCCCACCCTCTCATGGGTTGTGCACCTACAAAGATATTTCCAAACATTAAACCGGGAATTACAATTTTACCCTCATAAACCATTACACTTCCTGGTGCCGGACCCCATTTTTCTATAACTTCATTTTGAAGTTCTTCAGGTAATGTTTCAAACCATTGCTGATAGTCACTTAAAGGTATGGTTATAGCTCCAGCGTCAACCAATTTTTTTAACTCACCCGGGGCCCAAGAGCCCACATTATTTCCTGCTGTTAAGAGCATGTTAATAATGGATTCTACTGAATAATTTCCAGATACATTGTATCCTTCAGTTTTTAAAGCCTCCAGTATTTGAGAAATACTTTCAGGGACGTTTAGATATGATGCTGTGGCCCCATCTTTGCCGCCATCAGAGTTGTAATAGATTAACGCAATTTTTTTTACCGCATTTTCGAGTATTTGTAGATTTACCCAGTTTACAACTCTAGAAGTTATTCTTTCAATTCTATCCGGTATTGGTGAATATCTTATAATGCTGATACCCGTGTAAGGATCTGTATCTATTGATTCTACACCACCCATAAAAATAGGTTCTATACGGCCTTCCATCTCAGGCCAAGCCACTTGCCAGTGAACATCACTGGAAAGTCCTGAGGAACTATTTTCCCAGGAATCTAAATTTAAAGCATAGATTGGAGCAAATACTGGTACATTGAGTTTTTCGAGAATCTGGGCACTGGCACTTTCATTACTCAAAACCATGGTGAATCCCATGCAGCATATCAGTGCATTAATCATAGTTGTGTTACCATTCATAAAGAAATTTGCAAAGGCACTGGCTCTGGCAGAATTATTGGAGTCACATATAACTAACATTACATTCATACCTTTTTCTTCCAGGCTGCGTAAAAGTGCTTGATGCATATCACTGTTACCATTCATAAAATGAGATTTATAAGCAAGTATTCCCACCCAGGGGGCACTAGCATTATATCCATTATTTGAATACCAGTTTACATAATCTATAAAGCTGGTGAAGGTTGGTATGGAAGAATCAGGGTGATATATAAATACTGCTGGAAAATTAACCACACTCAAATCTTTTAATGGATTAACATACATTCCAACCATTTGTAGTATTTTAAGTTGGAATCGGCCCATATTTTCTTCTCCACTACTATCCCAATAAGTTCTCAATGCAGTGTCATTGGAGTTAATAGATGAATCATTAATAAACGTTGAATTTGATCTTAAAGCCAGAATTGTGGCATTTGTTCCACTTATTAACTCTTTTACTTTATTTACTGAGTTTAATCCAATCATTTCCAGAATTATGAAATCCGCTTTCTGGGCAAATTCTTTAATCTGATTTTCAATGTTCAAATCACCGGATGTTAATTCAGTGGTAGTGAAAAACTTAATATTGAAGTAGTATCCTTCTTCTCGAAGTTTTTTATTAGAATCAACTATGGGTTTTGTGTAAGTGGGAGAACCACTCAAAATTAGGAGATTATATGCTCTTAATTCCACTGTTGAAGTCCCATATGATGAATTAGTTGAATTTATCCAGGTCATCGGCACATTTACTAATTTAGATACATGGCCCAATGCCGTTACATTGAGTGTGAAGTTAGTTTTATTACTATTAAATTTTACGTTGTAATGATCGTTTAATTTAGTCACAGAGACATTGTTAACTAGTTCACCATCAACATCTTTCACGGTTATTATGGGTAAATTATTGCCTTCAAGAGCTTCTGGATGTTCTAATGTTATATTCAATGCAATTTCTGAGTTTTCACCAATTGTAGTATTTGCTGCAGATACTGAACCACATATTATTATTGCGAAAAATATGGAAAATATCAGTAAACTTATTTGCTTTCGAATCTTTTTCACCTCCATTAATATTTTTATAAGCACATTTTTATCAAATATACTTGAATTAATTTCAAGTTATCTTGATATTTATATTTTACTATTATTTTCAAGTAAAGTTTATAATAAATCAAGTAAAATTTAAATAAGATGAATATCAATGAAGTAAATGGTTCATAATATTCTCATGAACCAACCTCCTTACTTAAAATAAATAATTAGTACAGAATTTTACAACATCCATTGAACTTCTGTCAGTAAATCTGTTTTTGTAGTATAGTTACTATGAAAAATGGGAGAATAAAAACTCCCAAGTACTCTTTTTTAAAAATAAAATAAAAATTAATATTAAAAAATATCTGATTAACTACTAAAAAAATAATAGGTTATCAAATAATTTCTAGAAAAAAATCTGATTATAAAATATACAGAAAAAAATAATATGTTATACTAATACATTTCTATAAAAATAAAAAAAAAGAAAAAGTTTTATTACACTGTGAACCAAATGAT
>JAUXXK010000040.1 GCA_030681145.1 Methanobacteriaceae archaeon
CCACAAAAAAAAGTAGCGGCCATTACAGCAGCAGTGGGAAGTTATATGAATAATGTGCAGATTCAAAAAAAGGAAAAATGATTTAAACTCTTTTTTAATTTTATTTCAAAGATTGGACTTAGAAAAGAAATAATAAATAATAATGATATTCATAGTATATTATAATAAGTAATTTAAAGTTAGAGATTATTTGTATAGTTTTAATTACATATAATCCTATAATTGATGGTAGGGTTAATAGAGGGCTTTAAAATGCAGGACCAAATATTAGAAATTCTATATAAAAATAAAGGAAAATATGTATCTCCCACCGAAATTACTTCTTTATTAAATATTAATCAAGATGATCTTGAAAAAAATGTGGCAATTCTGGAAGAATGTGGATATATCATTGATTCATCTTATGAATCCGGAATTCGTCTAATCGAATCCACTCACCTTATTTTACCTTATGAAATAAAAAAAGAGCTAAAAACCAATTATATTGGGCACAAAATCCATTACTTTAGTAAGATTGACTCCACCAATATCGCTGCCAAAAAATTAGCTGAAGATGGTGCCCAAGAAGGAACCATTGTAATTGCAGAAACTCAAACCAGAGGTAGAGGAAGAAGAGGTAAAAAATGGATTTCACCCACGGGGGGTATATGGATGTCCATTATTTTACGCCCTAAAATTTCGCCCGCAGAAGCTCCACAATTGACACTGATGACCGGGGTAGCAGTTGCAAAAACTATTAAAAATAAATTTGAATTGGATGTGGGTATTAAATGGCCCAATGATATATTAATTGGTTCACGCAAGGTTTGTGGTATCTTAACTGAAGCTAATGCCAAATTCAACACTTTAGATTATGTGGTGATCGGTATCGGCATAGATGCCAATGTGGAAACGGAAAGTTTCCCATCAGATATTCGTAAAAATACCACTTCACTCAAAAAAGAATTGGGAGAAGAAATAAATGGGTCCGAATTAATACAAGATTTTCTGAAAATATTCGAAGATAATTACGATGCATTAAAAAAAGGCCAATTCCCCGAGATACTGGTAGAATGGAGAAAACTATCAAAAACCATAGGAAGTTATGTGGAAGTTCATAAACAAGGAGGTAAAATAGTTAAAGGAGAAGCCATAGGTATAAATAAAGATGGAGTTCTTATTTTAGAACGAGACAATGGAACTCTTAGAAAGATCATATCAGGAGAATGTTTACACAGAAAAAAACCTTAAACTTCCTAATATGTTTATTAAATAAAAATATTGTAAAAAACATTAATTTTTAAAGTATTTAATATTTGATTTAACCTATTCTTTTTTTTATGGGCTTTAGTTAATCACAAGATATAATAACCGGCTTTTTATAGTTCAAATCTTTATTTTCCAATTTAAAATTATTTAAATCAATGCCAACCCTATTATCACATTTGGGGGTTATCCGGAATTTTTTGTCGATAAATTTTTTCACAATATGTAAATTGGTTAAAGTATGCATGGTTAATTTAGATAATCCTATCTGAGAATTCCCTGCAAGTGCCATGTAGGGAACAATTTGATCACCCATATGCTCATCAAGAGCAGAACCCGTTTTAATGGTAGTTAATAAATTTTCAGCTGCATGAATACCAACTTTTTCTGCAGATTTTGATGGTTTTCCCAATTCATTACTACCTATCCTCGTATTGCCCCGGGCCCATAATACAATTCCTGAACCCATACCCATATTATTAGAAGAATGTTCTATCTCGATATCAATCTCAAATCCGTTATTTTTAAATATTTTTTCCGCTGCCAGAGCCTGTCTTTCTGCCACGTGTCTAGGAAGGTTGGTGGCATGAGAAATACCGTTTATAGAATCTATTTCAGATTTTAATAGATTTAAAGGTTTAATTTCTTTTAATGGGTAAATAGTAGCCGTTACCATTCCTCCCCCTCTAGGATAATGTCCTCTCTTTATGAGATTTATTTTAGCATTATATCCCATTTTCTCCAGAATGGGTAAGGTTACATGTTTAATATATTCAATCGAAGGGGCCCATTTTACATCAGTACCCCCAATAATGTCAATTTTGGATTTTTTAGAAGCAAATGGTGCTATTATCATAAAAGTTTGTAAAATTAATCCCACACTACCAGCAGTTTTAACATCAAGACTAAATTTTCCACCAATAAGTTTTTTAGGATAAAATTCCAAGTCGGGTGAACCAATTACCAGCCCTTTTGATCTGGCCTGAGAAATTTGGCAGGCAGAAATAACCGCATTTAAATGCTGGGCAGCAAGACCACTTTTAGAACGATTGGCCCTTATATTTGATATATGTATAGGTTGAGAAGTAATTGCAGATAGTGCTGAAGATATTCTAAGTATAGAACCTCCTCCTTCACCCAAAGAACCATCTATTTCTATCAAAGGAATTCCTCTTGTAAATTACATTTTAAGTATTGCAATTAATTGGATAAGTCCTAATTATCAAGTCATTTAAATTTCTAATAAAAAAAAAGTAAAATATTTTTTAGTTGAATATAATTTCTTGACATTTTTCAGGATTATCAACTACATTTAACAGTGCTTCAAAAGAACTGTTGATGATTTCTACTAGATTTGATAATTTTAAGTTTTTTGCATCAGAAGCGGCTAAGTCAAACCTTAATGTGGCAGATGCTCCGGGCATTCCCACCGAGGGGATAGTTACTAGACCATATTCTCTTAGCAAAATCATGGCCCAGGTAAATGAAATATCATTATCGGATAAAAGAATTTTAATTCCCCTGTTTTCAATTTCTGATTTTAACGCTTCCGGTGTTATCATAATACCTGTAGGTGTCAGTTCAAAACCATTAAAATTCCTATTTAAGTATTCCAGTAGTTTTTGTTTTTTTTCTAGTGATTTCAAAAGATTTTCAGGATTGAAATTCTCCAGGCCACGAACCATTCCTGCCACCATAGGAGGTTGGGCTTCCAAGCCAAATTGATGTGCCTTAGATTTGATTTTATTAATTAAATTTTTATTTCCAGCCATTAAACCTCCCCTTGGGCCATCCATAAGTTTATCTGTGCTGGTGACAACCAAATCAGCCCCTAATTCTATTGCTGAAGGTTGATTATAAATTATGGTTCGCAGACGAGCACCTGATGCATCATCCACCATTACCGGGATTTCATCATAAGTCTGAGAATATTTGTCAAGCGGATTATGATTATTTCGAGATTTGGTGATTTTAATAATCTCTTTAAATTCTTCAATAGTTATAACTTGATGATCCATTGTAGATCCAGTAATTACTATTAAGGAAGTGTTATCAGGAATGTAAAAATCTTTTAAATTATCAAATTCTAAATAATTAGCACCTATTAATTTAGTGCTGCGTGGAATAGAGGGATGAGAAGGTAATTGAGGCAAATAATGTATAACATAGCTATCTGGCCTTACCAATGCCATTATAGTAGCTAAAATACCCGAACTGGTACGATTGACTCCTAAAATTTTTTCCCCACCCAAATGTTTTTTTCCAATCAATTGCAATTGATCTTCAAAAAGAGCAGGGCCTACATAAGTCTCTAAAAGATTTAAATCTTCTTTTTTGAGCAAAAATCCTCCAGAAAGACCGGTTAAATCATAAAGTTGATTCCTGCCTCTAGAATGAATTATTCCTTTTATTATTTTAAGCGAATTCTCTCTCTTTTTAAGTTCATCGATATTAGTCTCAACAATCATGTTCATCCTCATACTGAATTTCAGATAATTTTTATTCAAAAAATTATTAATCCCACATGATTGGCATTAAATAATTTCAAGCCTTATAATGTCAAATAACTGATTTTTTAATACTTAATTAACAGATTTTTGATTTATTTAGTTGAATTAAATTATAGTTATTGTTTATTTAAAAATTATTACTTATAAAAAAATGCAAAATTAAAGGAAAATATATTTACTACGATTAAATCTACTAATAATAAAATATAACCACTCTAATAATGATAAAAAAGTTTTTTACAATTAATTAATTAAAATTGAAAATTAAATATTAAGTAGTAGATTCTGCATTTCTTCCATTTTCTGCTTTGAGGATGATGGCATCATCAGCCGAATTTTGTAGTGCTGCACTAAATCCGGGTTCAACACCAATAACTAGGGTATCTTTACCATTTTCTTTAGCCTTATTAATGATGGGTAGAAAATCCGCATCACGGGTCATTAGGGCAATAACATCAATATTAGGATTATAAATCAATTGCATTGCTTCTACCGCCATATAAACATCAGTATCACCGGCAACAACAATAGGAGTAAATCCCTGATTTACAATTGCTTCAATGAGTTTGTCAGAAGCGTACTGGTTTAAAAGAACTTTTCCAACTCGCATATTTCCATATTCAGCCATTATTTTCTTTACTAAATCCAAGTTAAGACTAAATTCTTTTCTTAACATGTTCGGACCATCAACTAACAATCCTATATTTTTTTCATCAACCTCTTTTTTTTTAAGAGGTATGTAATCTTTTAAGGAAGTTAATTTTTCAAAGCTGCGCATTTTTTCTTTTCTCCAGATCTCAATTAATCAAATTGATATTTATGATTAAAATATGAATAAAACTCATATCTATAAGTTATTTAAAATATTTGGATTTTATAGAATATATAATTAGGCGATTTTTTATTAGCCACTATAATATTTTTTAAAATTTAATTAAGGGTTTTTATGTCTAAAAAATAATAAAATGGAAAATGAATGATTACCCTATCCAATTTTATTAATAGAATAAATTGCTCCAATAATAAAATGAACTATTATGATCTTATAATATTATTGGATTAAAAATTAAAGATTGTTTATTCTATTTCCAGTGAGAATTCATCCTGGAAAAGATCACTGACTACTTTTAAATCTTTTTCAGCCAGACGCGTGATAGAAACTTTACTGGATTCTTTGAAATAATATTCTGCATCTACGATTTTACCCAATCCATCCATATACAGAAATATACCATCTACAAATTTATCAGGGCTTGGTGAAGGTAAAAATAAATCCATTCTAACCAGTATTTCTGAGCCAGGGATTTCATCATAAAATTTGGTTTTTTCTTCCTCAGATTTAAGTAATTTCTTAAACTCTCTTAATCTTTTTTTTAATTCTTTTTCAGCTTTTTGTGCAGATTTATCTTCACTCATAACAATCACTCAATTAATTTTATATTAATTATTTTAATCAAAATTTTAATTAGTATAATTTTTAATATTATTTATTTTAGTATTTATATTATCAACAGTGAATAATTAAAATTTAATAAAATTATTCATTATTTCATCATTAAATATTTTTATTATATCTTGTAAACTATTTACCTACAATTAAATATTAATTAGGGCCTAGTAAATTAGGTGCATTAGCAATAAAATGCATTTAATAAAGCAAATCTTTAGGGTTTTTAGAGCACATGGTATTGATCTGTTTTTGAGTAACTCCTCTCTCCATCATAGAATTAATAAACAGTTTAAAACCATTAATTGGATACGGATTGTGTTTTTGTCCAAAATCAGTGGCCATTATACATCTCTTATAACCAGTACCTTCAATTGCTTCGGCAACTTTATCTGGACTTAAATAATCATGTAATGGCATGCAAGCCACAAAACAATGCTCTAAAAAGGCGTATCTGGCCATTTCTTTTTGTTCATCAATTGTAGCTCCCACAACACTGGTTAATGGATGGTTAATCACGATACGTTTAACACCATGGGATCTTGCATCATCCAATATACTGAAAATTATATGTGGTTTTAAATGGCCCGTGGCCAGTACCATATCATTTTGGGAGATGATTTGTAAAATTTCTTCCAAGGCTTTTTTATAAATGCCCTCCTTAAAATCAATTTCCATATCCGAAAAAGAAATAGTGGGAAGCCAAACAAATTTACCACCCATTTTAGCAGCAGCATCAACAGCAAGGGGATTTAATCCACCCACACTATTATTAAGACATACACCTCCAAAAACATCCATTGATGAAATATCTTCAGCTATTTTAGCCCTTGCTGATGTTGGTTCAGCATGAGATTTGATAACAACAGCTTGCATCCCCTGATCACTTGCCTGTTGGGCCGCTTCAAGATCATTGCATATACGGGGTTTAACATCAGGTGATGTGTGAAGATGAATATCTACAAATCCTTTCAGATTTACCGTTTCATTTATTTTTATTAATTTTTCTTGAAGCCACGGTTCTTTTAATATCTTCATATAAATTTGCACCTTTAGAATCCATGGCAACCACCAATGGACCGAATTTTTCTACTTCTATTTCCCATATGGCCTCAGGAACTCCCAGATCAATCCAGTAAACATTTTTAATTTTTTTGATAGTATTGACATAAAGGGCCGCGCAGCCACCTACAGCTGCAAGATAAACTGATTTATTCCTCATTAAAGCTTTAGAAGTTCTTTCGTCCATTCCTCCCTTACCAATTATGGCTTTTACACCTTTATCTAAAACCTGTGGCTGGAAAGGATTCATTCTTGTGCTGGTGGTAGGGCCTACTGCTACCATTTTAGCATCAAGCTTTTTTGAGTTTGTGTTTTCACTATTTTGGTCGTTCATCTGAATAATGGGGCCTGCATGAAATATTATAGATCCTTTAATGTCATAAGGCGCACCTTCTTCCAAAATTCTGCTGTGTGCACGATCTCTGGCAGTGAATATGGTTCCAGATATATAGACCACATCTCCAGCAGTCAAATCAGCAATTTTTTCTTCTGAAAGTGGAGTTTTAATCTCAATTCCCATTTTATCTATCTCCTGCAAAAATTTAGTTGTGATATTTCAATAATAATCCTATGTATGTGGAATATATAATTGAACTTCAATTTATGATGAAATTTTCATTTATAGAATAATTAATATAAATATATTTATTTAATTCAAGATAAATATTGAGAATAAATTGGAATTTGATAATCTCCGTAATCCACAATAATTAACTTTAAATAAAGAACTGAAATTTAAAAAATCAATACATTCTTTATTTCGCTTAACCATTAAATAATATAATTTTTTGTAATGAATATATTTAATTTAAGAAATAAGTAATTTTAATATACATTCATAATAAATGGTAAACAATCTATAAATCTGATATTTCTATCTATTACGGTTATCATTAAACATTTATAAAAAGACGAAATATTTATTAAAGTTTGATAGCTCCATAATAATTATTATAATTTTAAGTTTTTAATAAGAGGTAAACAAATGTCTAGTACTGATAGTGTAATGGGTCTTTCTAAATACATTCTTACACTTCCCAAAACAAAAATTTCCTTATTTACAATGGTATTTTTAAGTTTTATAATTGGTTCCGTTAGTTTTTTAATAGATCCTACTTCTGGAAACAGCAACGGATTAGATTTATTATATGGAGGTACAGCTGGATTTTTAATATTCGGTTTAAGTTCCATCATGAGTGGTGCAATTACCCAGCCTTGGGTTAACTCCCTAAAAGGACGTAAAATGAAAATGAAACAATCAATGTTTCTATCATTATTTTCTATGGGCATTATTTCAATAATATACATTTTAGGGTGTGGTTTTTCAACTATTCTAAATATAAATATTATTTTGAATTCTATAATATTTGGATGTGCCGTTATTTTTGCCATCAGAACACTTATTATACGTGGGACATCCAACATCAATCTTATTAATTCTGTAATGATTTCTGCAACTCAGCCTGTTCTTATTATAAGCATGATGATAGTGGTTGTATTTTTAACCTCTAGACTGGATAATATTGGATATTTCAGCATTTTTGGGCTTTTGTTAAAGGTATTAATTGCGAGTTCCATTTTAATTTTTGCCATATATTCATTTGTTTTAGTTATAGAATCCCCTATGAAGAAAAATTTGGGTGTTGGAGCCTTAGAACTTCTCAGCCTATTCATATCCCATATAACTGAAGGTTCCATGGCACTGGAAGAAATTTTTGAAGAAATCGGCGAACCAGTAGACACTTTAGTAGGGATAATAAGTTTTAAAACTTCTAAAGGAATTAAAGCACTTTTTTTAAGTCCATGTGTGCATCCAGGCCCTGTTGGAATAATTGGAGGAGGTAATATGCCCACCACACTAGCTAATAGCTTTGAACATTTTACAATGGTTAATCACGGCCCTTCTACCCATGATTTTAATCCAGTTTCTTCTAAAGAAATTGTTAAAGTGGAAAAAACCATTAAGAATGCTTTAAAAGATATTGAATATTCTGATAATGCCAGTGAATTCTTCAGAGTATCTGAAAACCATGCAAATATTGGTGCTCAGTTTTTTGGAAAAGATTTGCTATTACTAGCCACTTTTGCACCAAAAGGATTTGATGATATTGATTTTGGAGTAGGACTATCATTAATAAACCTAGCCAAATCCAAGTGTGCATCAAATAATGTTATACTAGTTGATTGCCACAACTCATTTAAAGGTGAATCCGGGCGTGTTTTGCCTGGAAACAAAGAAGTTTTCGATTTAATGGGTGCTGTAGAAAAAATAGATTGTAAATCAATTAGTAATGGGATCAAAGCTGGTTGTGCTTATGATATAATGGAAGATTTTTCTAAAGAAGATGGTATAGGGTACAGTGGGATTAAAGTATTAATATTAGAAGTTAAAAATCAGAAAACAGCTTACATACTTATTGATGGAAATAATATGGTTATAGGATATCGTCAGGAAATAATTGATCGTGTTAAATCATTAGGAATAGATGCACTGGAGGTAATGACCACTGATACTCATTCAGTTAATACTCTGGCTGGAGGCCATAACCCCGTTGGTAAATATAAAAAAGAGGCAATACTTGAACATATTGCTGATTGCACAAAAAAAGCCATACTTGATCTAGAACCCGTGCGCGTCGGATGTAAATCTGCTAGGATAGAAAATTTGAACACTCTTGGACCAACGAATTCCACCGAACTTGTTTCCACCATAAGTTCCATCGTGGCAGTAAGTAAAATAATTGCACCATTAATACTTCTTTTAGCAGTTTTCTTTGTTTTTATATGGACTTTTTATGGAACTTTTTAAAATAGAAATTATTTGTGATAATAATTTGTTTAATATATAAAAAAATTAAATGTATGGAGTTAAAAAAAATCTAATTGAATTATTGAATTGATTTTATAAGTGTACGTTTATTAACATGGCCCATACCATGAACCAAACAAACACGAATGGAATTATTCCACTCCACAACCACCCTTTAAATCCACCAACTTCTTCTTTACCCAGAAATCTTTCAGCCAGATTTCCTACAATAATTAAAATTACTACTCCCACCAATGTACCCAAAGCTTGGTTTTCCCCAAGTGCAGCAATTGAGCCATTTGAAGTAGTAAATGAAGCATAAGCAGCACCTATTGCAGCAACTGCATGAATAGCTGCCATTTTTGCATCAGTATCCATTATAATAACCTCCGATAAATTAAATAATAATGATTTTAATATTTGTAAATTAAAGATTATTTTCTAACTATTTATATTAATCCCTTAATCAGCATTTATATTTAAATTTGATAGTTTATTAAATTTAAGTTGAATAATAACTAATAGAATATATTCAGGAATAAAAATATGGTAAATAATTTATCAATCAAAAAATCATCTAACTAAAATTAATATCAAAAGAATATTATTCCATAAACATTAACCGGTGCTCTCATGAAAACCATGTCCAATGTAGATATATTTGTTATCTGTAACGAATTAAATGAATTATTAGTAGGTTCACGTGTAGATAAAGCTTATCAACCCTCTAAAGATACCGTAGTAATTAGATTTCATGTTAAAGGTGAAGGAAGAGTAGACGTGGTTTTTCAAATTGGTGTGAGGATGCATAAAACACAGTATCCTCTTGAAAATCCAAAAATGCCCCCTTCATTCCCAATGCTTCTGAGAAAATATCTTAAAGGTGCTACTGTAAGAAAAGTTAAGCAATATCGATTTGATAGGGTAGTTGAGATAACAGTATCCAAAGAAGAAGATTACACTCTAGTTATTGAATTGTTTGCCAAAGGTAATATTATTTTATTAAATAATGAACGGCAAATAATATTGCCATTGAAAAGAAAGATGTGGAGTGATCGGAAGATCACCTCTAAGGAAGAATATAAATATCCTCCTAGTCGAGGAATCAATTCCTTGGACTTCAAAAAAGAAGATTTGGAAAATATTTTTTCAGAATCTGATGGAGATCTCATAAGAACTCTGGCCAGGAGTGGTTTAGGCGGTATTTACGCCGAAGAAATCGTATCAAGGTCAGGTATGGATAAAAATACCCCCATATCAGATATTTCATCAGAAGAACTCCAGAAACTTTTTGATACAATTAAAGGACTTTTTAATCCTTTGTTAGAAAATAAATTTTCACCAGTTATTGTTACCACAGGCAAAGAGGACGTGCTGCCTCTAGAACTGGAAATTTATAATGACGAAGAAAAACAGCACTTCAAAAGTTATAATGAAGCTGCAGATGAATATTTCAGTGCTAAAGTTCGTTCCCAAATAAAAGGAGTTCAAGAAAACATATGGGAAAAAGAAGTCAATAAATACGCTAAAAGATTAAAAATTCAGGAGGATACTCTGGATAATTTTAAAAATACTATAGTGGACTCTACCAGAAAGGGCGATCTACTTTATGCATATTATTCCCAAGTGGAAGATATATTGAAGGTTATCCATCAGGCTAGGGAGAAATATTCTTGGATGGAAATTTCAAAGACTCTTAAAAAAGCCAAAAAAAAGGGAGTTGATGGTCTTGAAATGGTTGAATCTCTGGATAAGCTAGGTTATCTTAATTTGATTATTGAAGAGGATAGAATATTTATCGATAGTAAAAAGCCAATTCCCGAAAACGCCGAAGTTTATTATGAAAAAGGTAAAAAAGCTAAAAGAAAAATTAAAGGAGTCCTAATTGCTATTCAAAAAACTAAAAAAGAGTTAGATAGAGTTGAGAAGAAAAAGGAAATAGCCATGGAGCGAGTATTAGTTCCTCAAAAAAGGGTTAAAAAAGAACTAAAATGGTTTGAAAAACTGCGATGGTTTATTTCTTCTGATGGGTTACTGGTTATTGGAGGCCGTGATGCACACACTAATGAAATTGTGGTGAAAAAACACATGGAAAACAAAGATATTTATCTACACTCCGATATTCACGGTGCCCCATCAGTAGTTATTAAAAATGAAGGACTGATAGAATCTTCGGAGGACAACATAACAGATGCAGATGATGAAAATCATGGCATTCCTAATACTACAATTGAAGAAGCCGCTGTTTTCGCTGCTTCATTTTCCAGTGCATGGTCCAAAGGATTTGGTTCACTGGATGTTTACTGGGTTCATCCAGAACAAGTTTCAAAAACACCACAATCGGGAGAATTTGTTGCTAAAGGTGCTTTTATAATCAGAGGAAGTAGAAAATTTATAAGAAAAGCCACAGTAAGTATTGCAGTAGGTATAGTAAATTATCAAGGCCCTCGGATAATGGCCGGCCCGGTGGAATCTCTTAAAAAATATACTCAAAATTATGTGACTATTAAGCCAGGATATACTAAAAAAGAAGCTGTAGCATTGGAAATATTAAAAAGAATTGATCCAGATAAACAATTAACACTTGAAGATGTTATTAGGGTTTTACCATCTGGTAAATGTGACATTGTGAATTAAATCTATTCCTTTTTATTTTAGTTTCCAATAAATTTAAAAAAAAGTATTATATAAAAATTAAAAAATAATTAATTACTTTTAGATTTTTGTTTTTCCTTCATTTTCTTTTTTAAAAGAAAATTGAGATCTATAACATATTTACCTTCCTCATCAGAAACTATTATAGAATCCTCTTCTAAAAGAGGGGCCAAATTAACTTCATAAATACCATGCTGTTTAACCATAATAGTTTCAATTGATTCCCCCTTCACCACTTTGACCTCTTCTTCTTTGCCATCGCTTTTGAACTTGAAGTAAGTACTACCACATTTTGGGCATCCTTTTAGAATTTCCTCAGATGATTCTAATATAACACCGCATTTAATGCACTGATGCACCAGAATCACCAAGTTCAGCTATCATTGAGATAAAATTAGATTTCTTCTTAACGGACCTCATTACATTGGCCGGGCCAATAATGGTAAGGCCTGTTTTTTTCTTCTTGGAAAATCCGAAAAATGACCTTTCATCTCTCTCTAACGTATGTACATCGATCCCCACGAAGTTTTCTATGTCTATTTCCCTCATGGTAGTTTCGATTAGCTCTGCTTCTTCCGAAGGAGAAAGGCCTCCTTCAATAACAAGTATATCGCCTGCTTTAACCCTGTTAATTATCATGGAAATTTTTTCCATACTGCTGCTTCCCTCCAGAGCATCAGATGATAAAAAATCCATTTTTAAACCTTCCATTTTAAACCCCTCTAAAATATTTATCTGGAATTAATAATCATGAAATAATTATTTGAATTTCTTAATCATGGACATGTATAGTTCTCCAGTATTTTCTCCTTGTAATGCTGAAATAGGGACTACTGTATGCTGTGGAAATACAGAAGATATTTTCTCTGATGATGATTCTGGAAGATCAGTTTTATTGGCCACTATTATAAATGGTATCTTCCGTGCTTCCAGATTTCCAATGATTGTTATATTAGCTTGAGTTAACGGATCTTGGGTAGCGTCCATAACTAATAAAACTCCAGTAACATCATCTAACCATTTAATGGCCTCGATTATACCTTTGGTAGCTTCTTTAGCCCTATTTTTTGCTTCCTCTTCAGTAAGACCAAATTCAAGAAAATTCTTGTAATCTACTTTAGTAGCAATCCCTGGAGTATCTATGATATCAAAATCCAGTTCATAACCATCCTGTGTAATAGAAACTTTTTCCTGACGATAAACCGCACGGGTTTCGTGAGGAATATTTGAAATTAACCCCAGAGGTTTGCCTAACCAATCTTGAGACATGGTATTAGCTAGGGTCGTTTTTCCAGAGTTTGGATGCCCATAAAGACCTATTTTAAGTTTTTGATCTCTTCTAAGCAATTTAGACAAAAATCTTCTAAAAAAATCCCTCATTTTATCACTCTTTTTAATAATATTAGTTATTATGAATTATTAATGATTTTATTTGTTATAAATATTATATATTAATTTTTAGTCATTATAATTAACTATTTTTTAAATTACATTATTCAATATATGTTTCACCCGGTTCTAAAATAATTACTTCAGTTTTTGGACTTTTTTTGTGAACCATATCCACAAAATCATCAGGATCTTGTTCAATGACCGGGAAAGTGTTATAATGCATAGGGAATACTTTATTAGGAGAAATCCAGTTTACAGCTGTGGAAGCATCTTGCAATCCCATAGTATATCTATCCCCAATAGGAAGCAGTAAAATATCTGGTTTGTAAAAATCACCAATAATATTCTTTAAATCACCAAATAATGATGTGTCGCCGGCATGGTAAATTTTTTTCCCATTTTCCAACTCAAAAATAAATCCACAAGCACATCCTCCAGGTGTAACTTCTTCCATAAAATCAATATCAGATGAATGTTTAGCATCAACCATGGTAATTTTAATATCATGAAATTTAGAAGATCCCCCAATATTCATTCCTTGTGTATTAAATCCTTGTCTGGAGAAGAAAATAGATATTTCATGATTTGCAATTACAAGAGCGCTGGTTCTATTCGCGATTTCCATGGCATCTCCAAAATGATCCGCATGACCATGAGTTATACATATCAAATCAGCGTTCAGATCTTCTACTGGTACACTGCAAGAAGGATTGTTACTTATAAAGGGGTCTATAAGAATTTTTAAATTTTCTTCGGATATTAATTCAAATGCAGAATGGCCCAGCCATCTTAGTTTCATGATACATTCTCCAGTGAAATATCTTTGGAAAGACTCCAAGCTTCTTCAAATAATTTTTCAATTTCAAGGATAGATTTTTCGTCCTTGTAAATGACTCCAACTTCAAAACTTTCATAAATAGGATCAGTGGATATTATTAAGCCATTTTTATCATCAGAAACAACCGCCACGGTATGTATGTGAGGCATGGTTTTAATTTGAACATTATTATCTAGAAGAACTTTTATTAATTCGACAGAAGCATCATCATCTAGCCCTGCTTCCTGAATAATCATTCTACTATTAGTATCCATAAATTTCTTAAGAATCCCTACATCAACATTTCTAATCCAGGGATACATCATAATAACTTTTTTATTGGCTTTTAGAATAGTATCCTTCATGGCTTCCTGAACATCAGAAGCATCAAATGACCATATTATACTAGGTTCTTTTGATTCAGATCTTATTTGATTAATTGCCCCTCGGAACGTATCAAGTCTTTCTTCAATAAGTTCTTCCACATCATCCACATTTTCAATGTAATCATTCTTCAGTTTAGTTAAACGATCAGTGACAAATTTATTATCTCCTTTACTCGATTTAGATGGTTTTGTAGGAACAGATTTCATTACTGGTTTTTTTGGAGGAGATTTCATTACTGGTTTAATAACTTTTTTAGGTTCCATCTTAGATTCACTTTGTGCTGTTTTACCATTTTTAGAAACAGGTAAATTAGATGATTTTGAAGAATTATTCATTGAAGATGGGGGCTTTTTCATGGGTCTTGGAACAACCTTTTTGGACTTTTCCTGCGTTTTTTCCTTTGAAGGGGATTCAGATGATTGAGTCTTATCCTTTTTAAATCTTAAGAACTTTCTTGGCTTTCGAGAAGGTTTAGATTTATCTGATTTTATAGAGTCCGGTTGAGGAATTTTTCTTTCTACTTGTTTGGGTGGAGAGATTGCTGTTTTGGACGCTCTTTTAGGTGTAATTTGAGCAGATTTAGTCGTTTTCATTATTTTGTTATTTGTTTCACTTTTAATTGTCTTTGATGGTTCTTTAATTCGTTTAGTTCTGGTTTGTCGAATTTCTGAGCTTCCAGCTGCAACAGGGCTATTTTTTTTCAGAGACCCCATTTCAATTTTTCCTGAAAAAAGAATAATCAACATCATGCCTAACACAAAACTAAAAAGGCCTAAAATAAACATTACAATATTAGGGGGGGTTGAAAAACCTAAAGACATGGCATAAAGCCCTGCAAATAACAAAAGCACTCCTGCCGCAGTTATAAGTAAATAGATCATCTTATTCCTCCTATTTTCTAACTTCTTCATATTATTATTTAACTTGGTTGTAAACTAATCCCCTCAATTAATTTATATGCCAAATTAAATAGTATTAGCTTTTAATTCATTTATTTAATATTAATTATTATTAATATAATCAGATATAGATATTCTTAATAATAAACTATACTATTATTATTGTATAATAGTTTATAATTATAATCTTGATTATTTAATGGATTAGTTTCTTAAATAAAGCCTAAGAATAATATATGAATTATAATTTTTATTGATCGTTCCTTTTATGCAATTTTGAATAAATATAAATAAGCTTCATATTCTAAAAACAGCCATTAACTGCCTTAATGTGTTCATTGATTCTTTATCATCACTTAAAGCCAGTGCAAATTTCTGAATCATGACTCTTTTCTGATTTTCTTCTTGAATATTTATATTATGAATTATTTTATTGAATATCTCATCATGACCCTTGTCAGAAGGGCCCATGTCCCCCAGGTCATTTATTTTATTTCTTATTATCATTTTCAAACGGTGCATTGCATTTCGTGCATCTTCTACGTTTTCAGATTCTAATTTGCTAAATAAAATCCCTATTTCAAAAGGATCAATTTTAAAACGACTGAAAATTATACCATCAGCTTTCATAGATTGAACACGTTGAATATTATCATAAATTTTAAGATCATATCCAACCACCCCAATCTCATTTTGCATTAAAAGATGAATCAATGATTCATTCAAAGATTTATCAGAAATTGATAATCCTGAATCTTTTCTAGTTGTGTGCAAAAGCTCAATTTTGGAAAGATCCCCACTATCCAATGCCTGAAGAATTAATTTTCTTACTTCATACTTTTTAGGCATAATCTTATATTATAGTTCATTAAAATAATACTTTGTGATAATGAGCACATTATCATGAAATTTTAGTATGAAAATTTGAGTATATTAAATAATAAAAATTATAACGATAATACTAATAAACAATTGTTAACTTTGGTTCAAAATATCGTAATATAAATATTTATATACTCGTTTTAATAAAGTATATATAATACATAATGGAGGTGTATCCCTATGAAATTTTTAAAAGATGAAGCAGGACAAGGTGCAGCTGAGTACATTTTATTATTCGGTGGTGTAATCGTTATCGCAATCGCAGCATTAGTAATCTACAGAGCTTACTTCAGCTCCGCATCTGGCCTGAACGCATCACAAGATGTAAATAAAGTGCGAACTAATATGATGGGTTAAACCACAATTTAAATATTAGTGGATTTTAAATATGTTAGTCGATGAAAAAGCCCAAATTAGTGCTGAAATGATATTACTGGTCGGAGCTATTCTTATAATTGTAATTATAGTTGGTGGCTATGTATTTAATATATCCAGTTCTATTGCAGGTAATATAAGTAGCGTGGTTGATAGCGCTAGAGACTCAACGATTAACAAATTATAATTCAATATTTTTTTTTATTTTAAAACAATTGTTTAGGGGGATTTTATGTCTTTTTTAAAAGATGAAAAAGGGCAGGGTGCCGCAGAATACATTCTACTTTTTGGTGGAGTTATTGTTATATCTATAATGGCATTACTTATTTATAGAGAATATTGGATGAATAAATCCGATTTAAATATGGCTCAAGATCTAAACAAAGTACGGACTGAAGCAAATAAAAACGGATAATAATATCATTTACTTCAAATTCTATATTTAGACTTTTTTATTTTTATAATATTTTAAAATCAATACACAATATTTTACATAGTATAATTACTGAAACAGAAGTTTCATATTTTTATAATTATAACTTCTTTAATTTTCATTTAAAATAAAATCTTGATTTAATAATTATTTAGAATTTGTTATTTTTCACTACTATATTATAAACTTCTTTTGTATTCAAAACTTTATCTTACCATATATATGAATATTTCAACCCATAAGACCATTATATGGTAATCGTTTCCTCGACTTTTTTGAAGATGAAAAAATAGTAATTAAAACATAAGTGTATTTTGAAAGAGATATCTTAATAATATCAGTACATATCGGAATCAAGAAAAGCCGGGCACAGTCTTAAAAAGTTCATGGAGATGTGACAATAACATACCAGTGAAAAATCCTCCTAAATCCACTATCCACTGTATAAATAAAAAGCCAGAAAAAACCTATAAAAAAGTAATAAATGTAATTAGGATAGGAAATGCGAATAATAACTCCATTCAACACCATTAATTTTTTTTATACACCAAATATCCGTGCTGAAAAAAATTAATGTTAAAAGATAGTTAATGAGAATTACTTTCTTGAAATACTGAATCCCATTTATTAATCTTCAAAAGACTTTCCTATTCCCTGAAAAAAAGATATTTCTTACTTGTAAAAAATTTATAAAACGTGTCAAAAATAATCAAAATTTAATTATATCATATTTAATAGTTTAATTCTTAATTTTTGATTCCCATAATATGCTAGAATTATTTTTATAGACGGGTTTAAAGTATTCAGTTGGTTGTTTAAGAAGTATTAATTTAGTGAAAAGCGAATTTTGATATTTTTTATCAATAATAATCACCATATTTTTATCCATTACAAAAATCATGTAAGAATCACTTTTATTGTTTGAATAAAATGTGCTTATATTGTTTTTATCCACAATACTAAATGAATAAGGTGGAGTTCCATTCAAAAAAGCCTTTTTATTTTCAAGATCTAAAACAGCTCCATTGCTGTATTTTTTCAAGGAAGTAGTATTATTAGTATAACCTCTAGAATAAGTATAATTATCTTTTTTTGAGCTATTGAAATTCCAATCACCAAATAAAAACATCCAGTACCCGACATAGACCATCTCATCATTGGTGAAAATAATGAAAGGATGGGTATTAGAAGGATGAGTATCATTTAATATTTTTTCGGTTAAATTAGACTTAATTTTGTAATCATCGATTAAAATATGTCGTGCTTGGTTCTTAGAAACCCCTAATATATTATTCATGATTTTTACGGTTAAAGATGTATTCTTAGTTTGATTTTCCAAAAACAAATATGAATTATCACCACTAGATGAAAGCATACTCATTATACCTGCAGATAACGTTTCATTATCTGTAGCAAATGCCCTAAATACCCAGTATGCACGAGGTGTGTTTTGAGATCCTCCATCAAATAGAACCGGCCGTTTTGCATATTGGGTGAAAAAATGGCCGTATCCCCAATCAGTGATTATCACAGTATCATTTGAAGTATTGGAATTAATCCACAAAGCGGCACTTGCTATATCATCATCAACACCGGGAATCATACGCTCTGTAGTCTGTTCAACATTAATTATAGGAGGAATACATATAATCAATACCAATATAATCGATAAAATAGTTGTTAAATTCTTATTAAAGATACTTATTGGATAATTTTTTAGATATTGAACTATAATTCCCATTAGTATTCCAGAAAAAATCGCTAAAGGAGGTATTACTAACATTCCAAATCGTATACTGGATGAATAAGCAACTAACGCTATGGTTATCCAGGTGAAAATTAGAATAAACCCAAACCAGCTCAATTTAGGAAGATATTTATTTCTCATTTTGCTACGCAACATTACACTAGCAATAACAAAAATTCCGAATATCCCTAAACCTAAATTAACTGGACCCACACCAGACAAAAATTCCTCTAAAACAGGTTTATGCAGCTCACCAACTGATTCATAAATATTTGGCCATGAAACATTAGATTCTATACCTGGAAGAAGCGGGAGGAAATTTATGGGATAATAAATTACATGAAGAATCCCATTTATACCCGATGTCAATACAATTAAAAAGAAAGAAATTCCAAAAAAAGATGTGGCTATTTCTAAAAATGTTTTAATTTGAATTTTTCTAATTTTACAAAGAATTATATAGATTATACTAGTGAAAAGGATTATATAAAACAAATAAGGCCATCCGGTCCAGGCCAGAGAAAATAAAAGCATTGAAAATGATGATAACACAGTATATAAAATTCTATTTTTTTTATTTGATGTTTCCATGGCTTCTGAAAAAAAAAATATGGTTAAAAAAGGGATTATAATATTGAACATATCGGTATCAAAAAATCCAGGTAACGTTCTCATTAAATATATAGGTGCAGATACAACCAAAATTCCAGTAACAAAACCGGCATATTCACCAGTATATTTACGAACAAATAAATATCCTACAATACCTGCTAAAGGGCCAAGGACCGCCGGAATCCAAAAAGAAACATCTAATAAAGACATATTGACGAATAAATTAACTAAAATGAAAGAAAACGCGGCCAACCAAACAATTAATGGCGGATAAACTGCAGGCCTACCCGGAGGAAAATAAGAAAAAGAATCCCAGCTTTGATTATATTTAATAGTATCTCCCAAATGCCCATTTTTTAGAAAATTCTCTGTTAGACGTAAGTTATAATATGAATCAAGTTCATACATGTAAGGAAGGCCATTACTATCCATATACTGACTTTTTTCAGTTTCATTTATGCCTGGAAGATTTGATGATTCAAATCTTAATAAAAAACCCGTGGAAAATATAATTAAAATTATAAAAATAGGAATGATATTGTCTTTTTTAAAATTCATGAAGATCATCGCTTTATTAATGTAATAGTTGATATTTAATATATTTTAAGCCATTTAATAAATTTAAATATGATTTTAAGCCTCAACGAAAAGCATTCCTGATTTTATTCAATATATGGCCCATTCTATCTATTTCACCTTTTCTAATACGGGTGGATGAAATAGGTACTCCATCATCGGCTGAAACCATATCAATTACAATTATATCTAAAAGTGGAATTCCATTCTTTTTTCTAATTTTATTAATGGCTCTGGCCCCAGTTTCAGTTTCTTTACTGACCACAATTGCATCAAATTCTGTTTCATGAATGGTTGGTCCATATGAATCTTCCAATCGCACTACACTAAATTTTTGAGGATATTTTGATAAAAAGTCTTTCAAATTGGACATTCTGGTATCACATGGGTCTATGTCTCCCTTTTTACCTCCGAAAATATCAGAAGTGACTCCTATAATAATTTCATCACCGAATTTAAATGCTTCTTCCAGAAGTCTGCTATGGCCCTTATGGAACTTATCAAATGTTCCTCCCACAGCCACTTTTTTGTATTTTTTATCCATTTTAAGACCTTTTTTGTAGTAATATCCATTTAGAATATTAAAAGAATTTTTTAGTATATTAAATTTAATATCTTATATTAAGTATTTTTCATTCATTATTTTAATAAGAATTTTTTATTTTCGATATATTGATTATATGTGAATATAATTATAGATTATGCTAAAAGAACACAACGTTGTGTTGAAAAATCCACTTAAAGTAGATTTGAGATTTGCATCATGTTATCCTAATCTTTACCGGACAGCCATGTCTTCTCTAGGATTCCATATCCTTTATGAGTTTCTAAATTCAAGAGAGGATACGTGGTGTGAAAGGGTGGTTTATCCGTATTCACGCAGTTTAGAATCATCAACCCCCTTAAAAAGCTTTGATATAGTAAGCTTCTCTTTGCAGTACGAGCAGGATTATTTTAATGTGCTGGAAATGTTGGAAAAAGGAGGCATATCTGCATGGAAAAGTGATCGTGGGATAAATGATCCGTTGGTGATAGCTGGAGGGCCTTGTGCAACTTCTAATCCAATACCAATGTCAGAATTTGTTGATTTATTTATAATTGGAGAAGCAGAAGGAATAATGGATCAATTAATTGATAAATATCTGGAGCTGGATAATCCAAAAAGGCAAATTGAATCATTTTTAGATATAAAAGGTGTTTATTTGCCAGATTATCCTGCTGAAAGGGTGATTGTTAAAAAAATGGATGATGCATGCCATCCTGTACATCAAGTTGTTCCGGAAACTGATGATAAAAATCTTAAACCCGCACTGGGACAATCTTTTTTACTTGGCGTATCCCGGGGTTGCTCTAGAGGGTGTCGATTTTGTATGGCTGGTTATTTATATCGGCCTAGGAGGGAAACTTCTCTTAAAAAACTTTTTAAAATTGCTGAAGATGGAAGAGATGCCACAGGACTTAATAAAATTGCTCTCATAAGTGCTGCCGTATCTGATTATTCTAAAATTGATGATCTATGTTCTGGACTATTAGAGAGAGGTTTCACTATTACTACACCTTCTTTGAGGATAGAGTCTGTTTCAGCTGAGACTCTTGATTCGTTGGTAAAAAGCGGTCTAAAAACCATAACCTTGGCTCCAGAATCTATTTATTGTGTTAGAAAAAGTTTAAATAAACCCATAAATGATGAAAAAATATTTGATGTGGTAAAAAATGCTTTAAAGACTGGTTTAAATGTTAAATTATATTTTTTAGCGGGTTCTCCCTTTGAAACAGGAAAAACAATGAAAGATATGGTTGAATTTATGAAAAATTTAAGTATTCTTTCTAAAAAGAAAAATACCATTCGTTTCAGTGTGAATCCATTAATTCCTAAACCACATACCCCTTTACAGTGGCAAGGTTATGATTTGAAATTAATAAAATCAAAACTCAACTATTTAAAATCAAATCTTAAAAAAGAACCTATCAAATTTGAAAGTCCGCGTATGGGTTTAATTCAACATGTTTTATCCACTGGGGGATCAGAGGTAAGTAATTTAATTGAAAGATCATTATATAATAAAATTCCATTAACTGATTGGAAAAAGTTTGCTTCCCCTAAAAATATGGACGATCTTCTTCCCTGGAAAAATATAAATGTGGGTTTGAATGATGATTTTTTAAAAAAAGAATATTTTAAGTTTGTAAATAACCAGGAAACACTTTGGTGTGAAGAATCATACTGTTATAATTGTGGTTCATGTGACAAAAAATAATTTATAAACATTTAATTGATTTCAGTAGCACAGTAATATTATTAATCCCTCTGCAAGTAAATAATAATAATTTAATTTATTAAAGAATATTATTCTAAATTTTTAGAGTTGATAATGTGATATATCCCGCAAATAGAGTTAAATCAATCCAGTTATCTCAAATTAGAAAGATGTTTGAGGTTTGTAGTGAAAATGCAATCAATTTAGGCATAGGTGAACCAGATTTTGATACACCACCCCACATTCGCCAGGCAGTAATCCAGGCTCTTGAAGAAGGATTTACTCACTACACATTCAATAAAGGAATTTTAGAGCTAAGAGAAGCCATAGCAAAAAAATTGAATAACGAAAATAAAGTAAAAGCTGACCCAGACTCCATAATAGTAACTGTAGGAGCTAGTGAAGCTATTTACATGTGCACCCAAGCATTTATAAATAAAGGAGATGAGGTAATGATTCCAGACCCGGGGTTTTTATCTTATGATGCTTGTATTAAACTCGCAGAAGGTATCACTGTCCCATTACCTTTGAAAATTGAAAATGATTTTAGAATGACCCTTGAAGATGTGGAAAATAACTTAACCAATAAAACCAAGGCCATTATACTAAATTCCCCGTCCAATCCTACGGGAAGTGTAATGAAAAAAAGTGAAATTAAAGCTATTAGTAAACTAGCTGAAGACGAAGATATAATTATTATTTCTGATGAAATCTATGAAAAAATAATATATGGGGCCTCACATCATAGTCCCGGAGAATTTACAGATAATGCTATTGTAATAAATGGTTTTTCTAAGACATATGCTATGACCGGTTTTCGAGTGGGTTACCTAGCTGCCAGGGAAGATATTATCGAAGAATTACTAAAAATCCACCAGTACAATACAGCCTGTGCCAGTTCAATATCCCAAAAAGCTGCTCTTGCAGCTATTGAAGGTCCTCAAGACTGTGTTAAGGAAATGGTAGATGAATTCCGTCGTAGAAGAGATTTAATGGTCAGAAGATTGAATGATATGGGATGGGAAACAAAAATACCAGAAGGGGCATTTTACACATTCCCCAAAGTTAAAGACTCTCAAAAATTCGTTTCTGAAGCTCTTAAAAATGATGTTGTAACTGTGCCTGGAGAAGCATTTGGTCAAAATGGTGCAGAACATGTTAGAATGTCTTATGCAGCATCTTATGATGAAATAAAAACTGCTATGGACCGTTTAGAAAATATTAATTTTAAATTATGATATTTTATTGCAATCTCTTATTATAGTAAGTTGTAAAATTTTATAGATAATCACACAATATATCATTTAAGTGGAGAATATTTAAAAAAATAGATATTCAATTGATAAACGTCATTTTTACCAATTTGACTAATATTATGATTTAATTATGAATTTATAGCCCTCACCAGATTATTCTGTAATGCCGTAGGCCGTTATTTTAAGGAATGAAGTAAATGAAACACAAATTTGCCAACAGGATGTTTAAAACACCCCGTTCTTTTGTAAGGGAGATTTTGAAGGTTAGTGAAAATCCAGAAATTATTTCTTTTGCTGGCGGGCTTCCTAATCCTGAAAGTTTTCCAGTTGAATCCATTTCTAAAGCAGTGCATCATGTTTTATCAAAAAATGGTTCAGAAGCTCTACAATACAGTACCACTGAAGGTTACCACCCTTTAAGAGAATATATATCTAAAAGATACGACTCTCAAGGATTAAAAGTAGATGCAGATGAAATTTTAATTACTAATGGATCACAGCAGTGCCTTGATTTAGTTGGAAAAGTTTTTTTAAACAAAAAAGATGCTGTAGTTATGGAAAGTCCAACCTATCTTGCAGCTATACAGGCTTTTAGTTTGTACGAACCTGTTTTTAAAACAGTCCCCCTACTGGAAGATGGAATTGATTTAGAAAAATTAGAAGAATTGCTAAAAAAAGAAAATCCTAAATTGTTCTATGCAGTTACTAATTTTCATAACCCTACTGGAATAACCTATTCTGAAAAGAAGAGAAAAAAGCTAGCTGCTTTATTAAAAGAATATGATACTATTTTAGTGGAGGATAATCCCTATGGAGAAATACGATTTATGGGTGAAAATATTCTCCCTGTGAAGTCATGGTTGGATGATGGAATTTTATTTGGTTCTTTTTCCAAAATTGTCTCCCCCGGGATGCGTTTAGGGTGGATTGTGGCTAAAGAAGAAGTTATGGATAAACTTATCACAGTAAAGCAGGCATCAGATTTGCATTCCAACTATTTCACTCAAAGGATAGTGTATCAATACCTCTATACAAATCCGGTAGATAATCACATCCAGAAAATAAGAAATCTTTACAAAAAAAAGCGAGATATGATGATAAGTATGATGAATGAATATTTTCCTCCAGAAATTCATTACACTCATCCAGAAGGAGGAATGTTTATCTGGGTAACCCTACCTGAAGGAATTTCATCCATGGAATTATT
>JAUXXK010000416.1 GCA_030681145.1 Methanobacteriaceae archaeon
AATTATTAATGGAAATTGCGATGATTTTTCAGCTATTGAAATGATTAAAGGTACTCTTGTTGTGAACGGAGATGCTGGGAAGTTCCTGGGAGCACAAAAAAAGAATGGAATAATTTTCTCTAAAAAAGGCAACCCTATACCCCCTACCACTAAAAAAAAAATGGAACAGGCCGATAAACAGACTTTAATCGGGCTGGGACTCAACCCAACGGGGTTTCTTAAATTTGAGTAAGTTTAATATTAAATATATTGGTTATAAATTAAGGATACTGATTATAATTTAATGATAAGTAATATTGATGTAATAATAATTTATTTAAGATTTTTATGTTTTAATTACCAAAGGTTATATATATGTTTGTATCTATAGTATATGATTCAAAGTCTTAAAATTTATCAAATTTATGGAGGATAAAGCTAAAATGAAAAAATTTAGTACATGGAAGTTACAATTGAGAATGATTTTAGCTTCTATAATTCTTTTCACTCTTATCTACGCACTGGTAACAGTGGTAGGTGTATTTCTGGGAATTACAGGGCCTTTGTTCTATGTAGGGTTTGGTCTGTTAATTGTATTTGTACAATATCTAGCAGGGCCCAAACTGGTAGGATGGTCCATGAAGGTTAACTATGTATCGCCGGAAGAAGCACCAAATCTTCATCGAATGGTTGAAGAATTAGCTATGAACGCGGGGATACCAAAACCTAAAGTGGGTATATCTGATTTTTCTATTCCCAATGCCTTTGCATTTGGTAGAACTCAAAAAGATGGAAGAGTTTGTGTAACTCGAGGAATACTCAATATTTTGGATGAAGAAGAACTAAAAGCAGTTTTAGGACATGAAATATCACATATTAAACATCGTGATATGATTGTTATGACATTCATAAGTGCAGTACCTCTGGTCTGCTACTACTTGGCCTGGAGTACCATATTCAGTGGAGACAACAATAACAACCTATTTTTAGTGGGGATAGCTGCTTTTGCAGCTTATGTCATTGGACAACTACTGGTAATGTTTATATCACGTGTTCGTGAATACTACGCTGATCAAGGAAGTGTTGAAATTGGTTGCCAGCCCCATAAATTAGCAAGTGCTCTTTACAAATTAACCTATGGCTCAGCTGATGCTAATAAAGAAGAGTTAAAAGAAGTGGAAGGTCTAAAGGCTTTCTTTGTTAACGATGTTTCTAGTGCTCGCAGTGAGATACAGGAACTTGGGCAAATTGACCTGGACATGGATGGAACCATTTCTGAATCAGAGCTAAACCAACTCAAATACGATGAAGTTAATATAAAAACTTCTAGTAAAGTATTCGAACTTATTTCTACACACCCTAATATGTTAAAAAGGGTTAAAAGATTGGCCGAAATGAACTAATCTTTTATTTTTTTCTTTTATTTTAAATTGAGTAATAGGTGTAATTTTAAATTGGACCATATACTACTAGAAATTGTTATCTACTAAAAATTCTTATTTTTTAATATAAAATTTTTATACACTTTTCAAAATTAATAAAAAATATATTTAACTTATTATATTTAGCAAATTATAATTAAAAAAAGCAATATAATAATAATATGAAATCCAGATTTTATTTTTTAATGGCCTTGTTATCTGTTTTTTTGTTTTTAACTCCGGCTGCATTTGCTGATGTTATTGAACCTGGTCAAAAAGTTATAACCTATGATTATAAGTTGACTAACATTGATAATTTTCCTGATTTTGTTTTCATCCTCCATGGAATGCCTAACCCTTCCTTAGAGATTTTAAATTCATCAGTTTTTAATTTCTATAAATTAAGCACCTGTTCCATATACGCCGTCCCTAAAACTGTATTTAATAATGTTCAACTTGATAAGATGAATGAAAGCCAAGTGGAAGAATTTCTAAATAATGATTCAAGAGTGGCCCGTTCTAACCTTGAGTTGGATGGAATCTATAAAACAGTGAGCTCTAATGATCCATTAAACAGTGCCCTTGTTTTACTTGAGATTAAATCAATCAATAATACCAATCTGGATATCCAGAAAACACGTGTAGTATATGGTTACAGTGATGGTAAAAATGATGAAAAACCATTCATAGTACAAAATGAAACTCCGGAACATTCTGATAATGGCCCTGAACCGGTTAACTACATTTATTACTTGCTGTTACCAATACTAGCCATTATAATTGTCTCAGCATATATTATTCACCGTAAAAGGTCCAAGTAACTAAAGAATAAAATTGAATAAAGAATTGAAGGCCATGTATTATCTTATCCTGCCCTGGATTATTACAATAATAATTGAATTTTTAATAATCTGGGGTATTATACAAAAAAAACCTGGAAAACTCTTTATTTATTCTCTTTTAATTAATTCTACCACTCTTCCACTGGCCACATACAGCTTCAATTACTTTTATTCTGATTTATTAGTAACCGAGATTGTGGTAGTTATGGTGGAATCCGTACTATTAAAAATCCTCTTAGAAACAGATTATAAAATTGCTTTTATGATTTCGTTGGCTGCCAATACTGTTACTGCAGTTATTGGTATATTAGTTTCGCTATAAACTAATTTTAAAGCATTAATGAGAAAAATAAAATTCATAACTTTATTATTAGATAATTACTATTTTATTATCTTAAAAATTATCTTGCTTTATAGTGATTTGATAATTGTAATTTATTATCTTAAAAATAATTTAAGGATATTAATAATCCTTAACAATACCTATTACATAGTTCCGCGGCACCCAGGTATTCAATGGAGTCTTAGTTAAAATGTAATTGGTCTCATAGACTGTTTCCACTTCTTTATTATCACTCATCAAATATACTCTGCTGTTTTCTATTTTGCCTACTCTTTTAACTATCAAATCATATTTGTTATGTTTTGAAATCACAATATCTCCCACTTTGAAATTTCCGGTTTTAAGAATAATCAAGTCCTGACCATCTTTTAATGTAGGATACATTGAATTACCACTAACTACTGCAGGCATAGGAAGCTGGTTTTCACCAAACTGTGATTTTAAATTTACATTAACCTCAGTATAATCATAGTTTTTACTAATTAATTTAAAAT
>JAUXXK010000417.1 GCA_030681145.1 Methanobacteriaceae archaeon
CTTTTAAAGGATAAAAAAAATAATTGAAAGGTTACTGTGGATAAGATTGTCCCTTTTCTTGTTCTTTAACTGGTAAAGAATAGTGTAAATGAACAATAACCCATTTATAATTTCTTTTTTCAAATACAGCCGATAACCGCCCATCTAATACCAATTCTTCTCCATCAGCTAGGACTTTCATAGTCATTTTTGTGGCGGTCCAGGCCACTTTTCCTGCAGAAGAAATAGGTAACTTATGAAATTCTATTTTTATGGAATCTGCCTGGGTTAAGTCTCTTTGAAAACCTTCTTTGATTTCTTTAGGTCCATGGGCCCATTCATCGTACCCTGTTCCTACAAAAATTGTATCTTCATCTTTTGATACAATATCCATTAAAGAATTGAGATTTTTTTCAGTGTATGCTTCCATATACTTCTCTAAAACACTCATAATTTCATTTTTAGTTTCTGCTTCGGATTGCATCTTTTCATCTCCTTTTAATAAAGAATATTTGTATCCTAATGAATTAATTCATTACTCAATTATTTCAATCAAATTCTTTATATTCAATTTTTCAATTTCATCGCAGTCCTTTAAACCAAATTTTACACAAAGAGATTCTACATTATTTTTAAATAGTATCATCTGGAATAAATCTTCATAATCTTCTATATCATAAACTTCTTTAAATCTGGAAGGCTTAATTTCTTCCAGTTCAAGTATACATTCTCTTAGAATTTGCGATGAATCATCCATTTCCACAATTTCTTTTACCATGGGATTACTACTAAGATCTCTGGAGGGTATTTGATCTTCCAAGCCCTCAAAAAAAAATTTATTAAGTAACCTTTTTTGTGAAATAAACTTATAAATAATAATTAACTTTTCCTGTAATTCAATAATATCCTCTGTTTTCATAATGTGATTCTCCAATAATTATTTAATTTCCTGGTTATTTATAAATAATTGAAACTTCAATTTATTTTATAAATTAATTATTAACTATTCTGGTGTTTTCATGGCAAATTACAGAGTTGAAATGGATCGTGTGATGTGTATATCTTGTGGAAATTGTATTGAGACTTGCCCTAAATTATGGGAATTTGGGGACGATGGTATATCTTCGTTGATCGGTTCTCCAATAACTGGAGATATACAGACCAAAAAACTGCAAAAACTAGGTTGCAGTATTGATGGTGCCAAAAAATGCCCAGTAATGTGTATACATGTTTATGATGGAGATAATGAATTGATTTGATATTCATTTTATGGATTAAAATATAATTAAATTTAATCTTTTTCCTATTTTTAATCAAAATCTACGATAGAGAGAAAGATATTAATAAAACTACTTTAAATGGCTTTTACAAAAAATTAACATTATCAACTATTTTAGTTAATATAAAAATTGCTTAAATAATATTAATATCTTCTATAGATCTATTTATAAATTAATTATAAATAATCATTTTAATATATAAAAAAAATAAAAAAAGGTTTTTAACTTGTCTTGGGAAATCAAAAAAGAAATGAGCTCTCCAAATTATTATAAAATTGATAATTTCAAATTTGAATCTGGAAAGTATTTGAACGATTTAAATGTAGAATACGTTACACTTGGCACTCCCGAGCATGATTCGAATAATAATCTTACTAATGGTGTCCTTTATCTTCATGGATGGGGTGGTAGCTGTACATCAGTAAAAAGACTTAACCCAATAGTTGGAAATGGAAAACCACTGGATCTAAACAATATTTTTATAATTTCCCCTACCGCGCTAGGCTCGCCTGGTTCATCATCACCATCAACATCTATTGGCCATGACTTCCCAGAATATACTATCACAGATATGGTTAATTTTCATTATCATTTCTTAAAAGGGGCATTTGGGATAAAACATTTGAAAGGAGTTATTGGGACTTCTAT
>JAUXXK010000418.1 GCA_030681145.1 Methanobacteriaceae archaeon
TTTTTAAAGCATCCGCATCTATAACCATAGATTTATGTTCACCTAAATTTTTAACTATCGTATTTAACGCCATATACGATTCATTAGATTCACCAATTCCACAGCCCAGTAATATGCAATCTGCTTTCTTTGACAACCCTAAAATAGTATCCACTGCTCCCTGATTAATATAATCTCCAGAAACGGGTATAACAATTAAATCTGGAGAGTAAGATTTTATTGGAACGGATGCACTATCGGGGCAGACAATAGTTACCAAATCAACTCCTGCAGATAGTGCTGCCATACCTGCAAGAGCCGGGGCCCCTGAATATTCTTTACTTCCCCCAACAATGAGAACTCGACCATTCCCTCCCTTATGGGCATTTTGATCTCGGGATTTGAGTCTTAAAATATCTCCCGGCCCTAATAAAACTTCAGCAATTTTAGGAATTCCTATATCTGATATTATTAATTTCCCTATATTTCTTGGAGATCCTATTTTCAGACCTTTTTTGGCTTTGTGAAAAGTTATTGTGTAATCGGCAATAACAGAAATATCTTTTACATCCCCAGTTAACGGATCCATCCCGCTAGGAATATCTGTCGCGATTTTAATAGAATTAGAATTATTTATAAGTTCTATGGCTGAACGAACTGGTTCTTTAAGGTTCCCTTTAATTCCAGTTCCTAAAATAGCATCCACGATAATATCATTATCATCCAGTATTAAAGAATTAATTTCAGAAGAATCCAAACAAATATTAATTTTTAGATCAGGAATATATTCTATAATGTTTTCTAAAACTTTCCAGTTTATTGCGGCTTCTTTAGATTTAATATTTGAAGGAGATGTTAGCAAGATAATTTCTACTTTAAAACCTTGATTAAGAAGATATCTGGCAGCTACCAATCCATCTCCCCCATTTCCACCAGACCCCGAGAAAATAATAACTTTTGCCGGTTCACTTATATCAAATACTTGATGGGCAATAGCTCTACCTGCATTTTCCATAAGAGAAAGTCTGGAAATTCCTAAATACTCTGCATTAAAATCCGCAACCATCATGTCTAAAGGATCCATAGTATCACTATTTAATATATTATAAAATGAATATTTAATAATACCGAAAAATATTAAAAAAAAGTTTTTATAGTTATAATTAGAGAAAAAAACCCATAATTGTAAATCAAATATTATATTACGATTTAATTTCATGATTAGATTATTGGGGTGTATATAATTGGCCTCTTCTCGAATTCCACAAATACCAAAAACTGAATATGTTTCAGCATTACCTAGTTCCATATTTTTCTATGCAATTATGGCTTTAGGATCCTTAATTGCATATGGAATTATTGGTTCCCTCTATATAATGGAATTAGATCCAATTAATGCTATTTATTTTACGATTATTACTGTTGCTACTGTAGGTTATGGAGACATACTCCCCATTACAGCGTTACAAAAACTTTTCACTATCAGTTTGGCAATGGGGGGAGTTGGGCTAATTGCTTATGTTTTCAGCCTAAGTATACAGGTGGTTGCTATGACAGTCGAAGAAATTACTTCTGGCTCCAAAATGAGAAAAACCATGGCCTCTATGGAAAATCATTTCATTTTATGTGGTCACGGGCGAGTCGGAACCGCGGTTTTTAAAGAATTAAAAGAAAGAAATCAAAAAACAATAATAATAGTAATAAACATAGATCTTGTTGAAAAAGAGATATGGGAAGTTTCTTCAATATTAGCCATAACTGGTGATG
>JAUXXK010000437.1 GCA_030681145.1 Methanobacteriaceae archaeon
GTGAATTAATGTGCCCAGAACAGGCCATAAAGGTGGAGGGAGAAGATGAGTGAACAATACTTCATTCAGGGTAATGAAGCTTGTGCCCGAGGAGCAATAAAAGCAGGCTGTAAATTTTTTTCAGGATACCCCATAACACCCTCAACTGAAGTTGCAGAAGAT
Source organism: Methanobacteriaceae archaeon (assembly GCA_030681145.1). Taxonomy (GTDB): domain Archaea; phylum Methanobacteriota; class Methanobacteria; order Methanobacteriales; family Methanobacteriaceae; genus JAUXXK01. The sequence continues at coordinate 163 of JAUXXK010000437.1, forward strand.
ATGGCTATTCTATTGCCTCAAAAAGGGGGAGCATTTATTCAAATGGAAGATGAAATAGGTGCTCTGGGAGCAGCAGTTGGAGCTATTTGGAATGGTGTTAAAGGGATGACTGCTACTTCAGGCCCTGGTTTCTCTTTAATGCAGGAAAATATTGGATACGCCGCCATGACAGAAACCCCCCTAGTAATTGTAAACATTCAAAGAGGTTCCCCATCCACGGGGCAGCCTACTATGGCTTCTCAAAGTGATATGATGCAAGCCCGATGGGGTTCCCATGGAGACTACGAAATTATAGCATTATCTCCGTCTTCAGTACAGGAATGTTTTGATTTTACTGTTGAAGCATTTAATTTAGCTGAAAAATACAGAGTTCCAGTTATTGTATTAGGAGATGAAATAATAGGCCATATGCGAGAAAAAATAACCATACCCGAGACAGTAGAGGTTGTCCCCAGGAAAATGCCAGAGGAATCGCCTGAAAATTATTTGCCATATCTTGCAAAAGATAATGGGGTCCCCACCATGGCCCCATTTGGTGAAGGTTATGCAATGCATATAACTGGCCTGACTCATGATGAAAAAGGTTATCCTGATGCTTCAAGACCACAAGCACATTCTAAATTGGTGAAAAGACTATGCAACAAAATATTGAAAAATAGAGAAGATATTGTTCGGGTGAAAGAAGAATTTTGTGAAGATGCCGAGGTAATTGTAGTATCATATGGAGCACCTTCAAGATCCGTGGTAACGGCAGTTAAAAAAGCTAGAGAAAACGGTATAAAAGCGGGTTACATGAAAATAGATATTCCATGGCCATTTCCTGAAAAACAAATACAAAAAGCAGCAAAAACTGCTGAAAAATTAATAGTGGTCGAAATGAATTTAGGGCAAATGTTTTATGAAGTTGAAAGAATTGCTGCAGGAAATGCTGAAGTGGAATTAATGGCCAAAATTGGAGGAGAAATACACAAACCTCTTGAAATATTGTCAGTGCTGGAAAAAAGTAAAGGAGTTAATTAAATGAAAGAAAAAAATGAAAGTCCTTTTATGAAATATTTAAGAAAGGATAGACTCCCAAACATTTTTTGTGCTGGATGTGGTAATGGTACTGCTTTAAATACCTTCTTTAAAGGCATGGAAATGGCTGAAGTTGATTTTGACAGTGTTGCAATGGTTTCTGGGATTGGTTGTTCCTCCAGAATACCGGGTTATGTTAAATGTGATTCCCTTCACACAACTCATGGTAGACCAATATCATTTGCAACCGGTTTAAAATTAGGAAATCCC
>JAUXXK010000042.1 GCA_030681145.1 Methanobacteriaceae archaeon
AGTGGCGAAAAACAGTAAAAGAGTGATGGCCGAATTGGCCTCTTTTGTGCTGTCCACTAACATTGAAATAATAATTCCCATTCCAGAGAATCCTAAGCCTAAAAAAAACAATAGGACTAAAAGAGGAATTATATTATAAACCGGAACCTTAAGAAGCCATAGGAGAACTATCCATGCTGCACTTTGCATAATAGAAAATGATAATATTGGTAGTATTTTACCTATCATTACCATGGAACTGGATAATGGCGCCATCAAAAGAATTTCAAAAGTTTTTCTTTCTTTTTCACCAACTACGCTATCTGTAACAATATTGCTGGCAAGAAAAAACGGCAAAAGCACGATAAAAGGTATTATAAATCCGTACATTATTTCAACAAAATAGGAACTATCAATGGCCAGAGGCGCAGTCGAATTCTTATTTATAGGAGTTTCTTTTAAAACAACGGGATTCTTAATAATTTTTATTTGCTGAAATGAAAGTCCTTGTTGGGAAAGCTTTTGTTCGAGACGATATGAGTTCAGAGCCATGTTTATCTTATCTGAAATTACGGGATAGAAAACATTAGCACTATTAATTTCTAATCCAATATCGCCTTGGGAGTTTTTTAAATAAATCATAGCCACCATAGATGAACCTAGTTCTTTTATACCTTCCTGAGCAGTATTAAAATATATTAGATTAAGCTTCTGTTCTTCAAGATTTTTTTCAAGTGAGGAACCATTCAAATCTTGTGTAATTCCCACTTTTAAGATTGCACTGCCCTGCCACTGGTCTATTAAGTTGGGGTCGGTGACTATAGAACTGGCCATAGCTAGACCAAAGGCACCTAATATAATCATCAGCTGGACGAATATAAGAAGTAAATAAATCTTATTGGAAAGTATATCATGGGATTCTTTTTGAGATAAAGCCAGTATTTTCATTTTTTCACGGATAAATTATTTTTTTCTTTATTCTATTTTTTTATTAGAATATAATCTTTAACCATTCCAAGATTCAAAAGCCCTTTATTTTTCTTATAATAGCGGTAATTCCTATAAAATCCATAAAAAGTTTTACTATTCCTGGGCGTGGCCCAAATACAATTTCGTCTTTTTTAAATAGCCATATAGCAGATCCATATGAAAAAATACTTATTATCAAAATAAATATCATAGGGATAATTATGTCTCCCCATCTGAGACTTTCTCCAGAAAAAATCTTTATTACAAGGGTCATGCTTGAAAAACTGATATTATTGCCTTGTTGTGCAATATAAGCCAATGCTGGAACAATTAAAAATCCCACTATTCCAATATATGCAAAAGTAATCCCAATTCCTGCTTCTTTGAAGTTTTTTGCATAAGCTGCGACTATGGTGGTGATGCCAACAATGGGAACTGCACTTATAACCACTATCAAGTAAACTAATAGAGGATTACCCAGTGAAAAACCTGCAACTAACATAATTATAATCCAAAACGCCACTTGAATAGCCATGGTCATTATAACAGCTAAACTTTTTCCTAAAATTATATATGATCTTGAAATAGGCATGGCTATTAATATTTCACCTGTTTTACGCTCTTTTTCACCTACTATACTATCCACAACCAGATTTCCAAAAAGAAAAAGTGGCAAAAACAGTAAAATTGCGGTCATGATCTTTTTTATAAGTTGCAGTGGGAGTGATTCTCCGGTTGTCTGCTCTTGAATTTGAGGCTCATTAATATTCCCTGAATTTGGAATAATTTTATCAATCATCTGCTGTGAAATGATGGAAGCAGTTATATTACTTGCTAGAATAACTTCATCACGTATAACACTTCTTTTAGGATCACTGTAATCTATTAATATCTCACTTTGTAGAGGTGAAAGATAATTTATCGAATCACTGGTATTTTGAACTAAAAGAAGGCCATTTAATTTTCCTTGTTTAATCGATTGGAATGAATCATTATTAGCTAACCCAATTTTAAGAATTTCCGGATTTAAATTTTTTTTAAAAATCCCTTGAGGATCATCAACATCTAAAGAGGCAAATTCATTTAAAGAAGGGGTTAGCACAATTCCCTCTTGAGATTCAATATCTGCCATGAATCCATTAAAAAAGAAGACCATCATAATAAGCACGATTAACTGGAAGAAAAAGATTAAAAGAAATTTGCGGCTTTGTAATGTATTTTTAAGTTCCCATTTACTTATCGTCCAGTATCTCATTTTAAAACCTTTATAATTGTTATTTAAACAGAATTATTCTTCCTGTAAATTACTAACTTTTTGAATAAAAACATCTTCCAGATTAGGTTCTTTAGTGTTTATAGCCATTATATTTGAATTTAAATGTTCAATTATGTCTGAAATGTCTTCTTTACTTTTTAACGAAATATTTAATTCTTTACCATTTAAAAAAACATTCTCGGTTCCTTTCAATGATTTAATGGAATTAAAATCATCAACTAAAAATTTTTCTGGCCCATTTAAATCTATTTTTAAAATTAAATCACCGTGTATTTTTGATTTCAATTGGTTAGGCGTACCCATATCCAGTATTCGCCCCTGATTTAAAATAGCTACTCTATCACTGAGGCTATCTGCTTCATCCATGTAATGTGTACACAGGATGATTGTTTTTTCTCCTTTCATGCTGCCTATAAAATCTCTAATTGTTATGGCGGTGGCGGGATCCAATCCCATGGTAGGTTCATCAAAAATAATGATTTCTGGATCGTGAATTAGAGCACGAGCAATTCCAATTCTTTGACGCAGGCCTTTAGAAAAAGTATTGATTTTGTGCTGAGCCCTGCTGCTCATACCAACCAATTCAAGTAATTCATCTATTCTGGGATATAAAATGTCTTTAGGAACTCCATATAATTCTCCAAAATATTTTAAAAGATCATAGGCCTTAAAACGCTCATATAAGTTAGGTTCTTCGGGTAAATACCCAATCATGCTTTTTATTTCAAGAGGATTTTTAAAAACATCATAACCGCCAACTAGCACTTGCCCTTGATCTGGGTGCAAAATGCAGGATATAATTCTGATTGCAGTAGTTTTTCCGGCGCCGTTTGGCCCAATAAGCCCTAATAGTTCACCTTTTTTTACATTAAGATTTAGTTGATTCAATGCAGTAATCTTACCAAATCGTTTAGTAAGTGAATTTATTTCAATCATTTTTTTTGAAGTCAATTTAAACCCCTTTTTGTATAGCAATAACATCTTTTAATAAAGCAATTGAAATATTATGAATTTTTATTATAATTTATATTTTAAAACTAATAAAGTTGATTTAAATTTGAATAATATACAAAAATATTAAGTGATTTTAAACATATATTATAATGAATATTTAATTAATGTCCTTTAATTAACTAAAAAAAAACTTAAATTCTAATATTATCTTAAATTTATGCATTAAATGTTTAAAGAGCAGATATTATGTTTATTTCAGAGTTAATCACAGTAAAAAAAGCTGAAAAAATAATAGCAGAAAATCAGAAAATAATGCCTACAGAGATAATAAAACTTGAAAATGCTTATCAAAGGGTTAACTATCGTAAATTCATATCTCAACATAGTTCTCCTCCATTTGATAGGTCTGCAATGGATGGTTATGCTCTAAAATCCAGAGAAACATTTGGATGTTCACCATCGATGCCAGGCCATTTAAAAGTCATAGATCAAATTGGCGCGGGCGAATCATCAAATGTTAAAGTTGGACCTGGACAAGCAGTTAAAATAGCTACGGGTGCTCCAATTCCTGCTGGAGCTGATGCGGTGATAATGGAGGAGTATACTTATGAAAAAAATTCTAAACTGGATATCATGGCAACATTGAGTCCGGGTGAAAATGTTTCTTATGAGGGGGAAGATATTAAAAAAGGTGACAAAGTAATAGATGAGAATATGGTATTAAGGCCTCAAGATCTGGCTATGATAGCTTCGGCAGGTTATGGTAATGTAGAAGTGTATCAGAAACCAAAAGTTGGTGTTATTGTCACTGGCAATGAACTGGTAAACCCAACATTTCATCTGGAAGGAGCCCAAATAATTAATTCTAATCAATACACTTTACGTGCCTTGGTGAAAAGTTCTATGGCTCAATTTGAAGTTATGCACTGCAGAGACAATGCAAAAGCGATGGAAAAAATTCTTCTGGAAGCAGTTGAAAAATATGATGTGATAATTACCACTGGAGGAACTGCCATAAGCAAAGGCGATTTGGTAGTTGATTCAGTGGATAAACTGGGTGATGTTTTGATTCATGGGGTTGCTGTACGCCCTGGCAAACCATTTGGGTTCGGAATAATAAATTACAAGCCTGTTTTCATGCTTTCAGGTTATCCAGTAGCGGCTATGGTATTATTTGATATATTTGTAAGGCAATATCTTTTGAAGATGCAGAACATATTTTACGAACATAAAATGGTAAAAAGAGTTTCAAAAAAGAAAGTTCCATCTATTTTAGGACGCACGGACTATATTCGAGCTTTTGCAGATGATAAAATAATTATTCCT
>JAUXXK010000449.1 GCA_030681145.1 Methanobacteriaceae archaeon
TCAAGATCAAATTAAAGAAGCACTTGAATTAAGTAGTTTAAGGGATAAGGCAATTATATTGCTCCATATGTCTTCAGGTATGGAAGCTACTGAATTAAGGCATTTAACTTATGAAAATTTTATTAATTCAATAGAAGAATATCTTGATTTAAATACTGATGATGAATTTAATGTTAATAAAATAGCAGACGAACTTTTTAAAAAGAATGAAATTATTGGAACCTGGAGAATAAAAAAATACAGGACCAGCAAACATTATGTCACATTTAACTCTCCAGAATCAACCAGGGCCATTTTAAGTTATTTAATTGACAGAAAAAGAAAAAATAAACCTATTAAATCTTTAAATGAACCACTTTTTGTTAATTCCAAAAATCAAGCACTGAATGTTTCTACACATGGTTCTATTTTTAAACGTGTAAATAATAGGGCCCATTTTGGATATTTGACTAAAAAAAGAAGATTCCTTTCATCAACAATGCTACGAAGGTATTTTAAAGCCAAATTATTAGAATCTGGTGTGGATAATAATAGTATTAATCTAATTTTAGGCCAAAAATTATATAATGATGTGAACCACTATTCCAATGCTGAAATTAAAACTCTAAAAAGTAAATATAGTGATGCGTTACAAATTTTATCCCTAGAAAAACCAGATATAAAAACAGTATATAATGAGGAATATGAAAACCTTATTCAACAAATTAATGAAAAAGACAAAGAGTTAGAAGAAATCAAAAAATATTTGAATCATATAAAAATATTAATTGAATAATAATCTAATTTCATTATTTTTTTTTAGTAATCCTAACCCCTCATTTGATTGAGGCATTTTTTAAATTGGACCGCGTCTACATGTAGCTTTAATTGTTCAGAAGAGGGAAGGGCAGATCTCTCAAAATGCCTCATATTGGATAGTATACTCATTTCAATAATTGCTTCCATGGACCTGACACCATGCTTATATTTAGGGACTTTAATTAAGGCATTTAATACAGAAGGATCGATGTTTGCTTCAGAACCTAAGAAAATGTTTTTAGCTTTTCTCTCTAAAATAGATCTAAGCACCATAGCCCTTCTTATCATATAGAGGTAGTCAAATTTTGTTTTTTTATCTATTCCTGCAATATTTATGTATCCCCTTAATCTGCTTATGAAATCCAATCCTTTGACCTTGTCCTTATCTGGATCATTATCAAATTCTTCAAAGTTTTTGTTCCGGCCACCTGCAAAAACAAAAATGCACTTGCCAATAGGATGAATTATGTCTCCCTGTTTGAAACTGCCATCGTTCATGGGTGATAAGAAGTATTTTAACCAGCCATAAGGTACATTATCCATGTCAGAATCAAATTCATCAAAGAATACGAGTGGTGTTTTACCGGTTAGTGATGTACTCTGAATAATGTGGAAAGCACTAAAAAGATCATCAGGAGATTGAAATTGGGATAAATTAAATTCTATAGGTTCTATATCTTCAGAAATAGTTTTAGCGATTTGGGTAACTCCAAATGATTTTCCAGACCCTGGCGGTCCAAAAACTGCTATGGAAAGAGGTTCTTTTATATTTTTTTTAGATAAATAGTCCAGTATGAGGTTTCTACTATTGTGAAATGTTTCAATTTCATTTCTATCAACTGTACGTAGTTCACCAAATTCAGCTATAGGTGATTGTAATAAAACACTTTCTTTAGATTTCACATACTGGAATGCTGCGTTAGAAACATCTTTTTCATCTTTTAGCTTCTTTTCCATGATTTTCCAGTCAATATCTTCCTGGAATTCAACATCCTGAATTTTTTCTTTATCAATATCAATATTTTTAAACATTTTTTTAAAAGGATAATCCATCTTATTGTCATTATCTTTTATGAAGCCAATTTCAAGAAGATTACGGCTAGCCATGATTCCTTTTTTAATCCCATCAATTAATTTATCATTATAATTTGAGGGATTGTTCTGAATTTCATGTATTAATCCAGTAATAAAAGCACTGCGTAGTCCTTTCATATAATGCCCTTCCTGTTTTAGTTCAAAAGCCCCTTCAAATACTTCATGATCAAAAAATAGGGTATATCTTGCTTTTTCCCCATCATATTGATATAATATGGCTCCGTCAACTCCAAAACGAACTATCAAATTTTTACATTGGCTAATTTCCTTAATATCCGAATTTACTTTCCCTATTCGATTTTTTTCCATTTCATTTAAGAAATCATGGGCGGTTCGTTCCCAGGATAAACTCCTACTTATACGTAAACCTTTTTCCCGTAGATCATCAGCCCTTATTATGACTATTAAATTATGCTGTTTTTTTAGAAATTCCCATAAATTTCCCCGGGCTAAGGGCCGGCTCATTTTAAGAATAAATAAACTATTCTTTCCATCTAATTGTTTAATAGGACTCCAGAGATTTTCTGAATCCCTGAAATATTTATTATCATCATGTATTACTACAATACCTGCTGGTGCCTTATCATCTGTTTTATGGTAATTAATTTTTGGTTTTATGATTTTTTGAGGTTTTTTAAATCCTGAAAAACTCTTAACTAGGTTTTTTTCACTATATTCATCTTGAGAAGGACTATATTTTTCCAGGATACACATACTATTAATCAGATCTTTTGAATTATCAGTTTTAGCTTCATTTTTAATTTCTGATTCTTCATAATGGATTAATTGAAAGTGGTCTTTTTTAACTTCATTAATCATCTTTGCTATAAGCATGGCTCCGCCCATTCGGTCAATAATGTCATATCCTTTATAGATTTCACGATTAGATTGTTCATATGGATAATCCTGTGAATCACTACTATCCCATTTTAACCAATCTTTAGTAACATCACCAACAACCATAAGTTTACTTTTTTCAGACATTCCCCACACCTTTCATAATTAATAATAAAGTTAATTAATAAGTTATATGTCATTTTTAAGATTTATAATGATGGTTTATCAAGAATATGTTTTTAGAATTAATAAAAAAACCCTTAATAAGTTTTATTTTCCTAAATTCTGAAGGTTTTAATTATCTTTAAGATAGGCTAGTCGTTTAGCTTTTTTTGAATATCAAAATGATAACAGATAGTAATAATATTTAATTAATAAGAGGATAAAACTCAATAGATATTCAAAATAAATTTGAATTAAAATCCGGGATAATTTTAGACTTTTTTATTCAAAAAATTTTTATATTATAACTAATTAATATTAATTATTTAAAAAAAATAATAGGGGGGATTATTTTTGTTGAATAAAAAGACTATTTTATTGTTTGTTTTTGTTTTAACAGTTGCTTTTATTTCTATGAGTGGGGCAGCTGCTGTTAAAAAACCAGATTTAGTAATTTCTTCATTTGGATCGCCGACTGGGTTTAAAGATAATACTGCTCTTGTTCCTAATACAGTTAAAAATATAGGAAAAAGAAAGGCATCTGGTTTCTATGTATATTTTTACC
>JAUXXK010000006.1 GCA_030681145.1 Methanobacteriaceae archaeon
TGTGGCTTTTTTAATATAGATATCTCTCAAATCTAGGCGGTTTGGTTGGGAATTTATCTCCATTAAAGTCCCAGTATCACGAGCCGTTTCCAGTATCAAATCCAGGTTTAATTCATATTCTTGTTTTTCCTGAATCCTTCGGCCTGTTGGGTGGGATATGATGTTGACGTAGTGGTTCTCCATGGCATTTATCATTCGATCTGTCATTTCAAAGAAGTCATGACGTAAATCTGAGTGAACACTGGCCACCACCAAGTCTACTTCATCCATTATATTATCATTAATAGGTAAATTCCCCTCAAAATCTATTTCTAATTCTAATCCTTTAATGATTTTAAAATCATTATTTGAATCATTTAAAGAATTAATTTCTTCTATTTGATTTAAAATGTCATTTTCATCCATTCCCTTGGTGGTTCTGGACGTTTCCACATGGTCTGTAAAGGCAAGGTACTGGTAACCCATTTTAATAGCTTGATTAACCATTTCTTTTAAAGTATTTTCACCGTCACTCCAATTAGAGTGAACCTGCAAATCACCCTTAATATCGTCGTATCCAATCAATTGAGGTAAAGTTCCCTTAAGTGATGCTTCAATTTCTCCCCTATTTTCACGTAGCTCAGGAGGAATATATTGCATTCCCAATGCATGGAATACATCTTCTTCTGTTTTACCAGCCACCACAGTATCCTCCTGAAAGAGCCCCCACTCGCTGAGTTTCATATTATGAGATATAGCAATTTTTCTCATCTCCACATTGAGTTCCCGGGACCCTGTGAAATACATTAAGGCTGCTCCAAATATATCTCTATTAAATACCCTCAGGTCACAATCCATACCATTTTTAAGTCTAACTGTAGTTTTAAGTGGACCCTTAACCACCACATCTTCCACCATGGGCAGGTTTACAAAATAATCCATTACTTGCTGAGAATCCGAAGAAATCACCAGCAAATCAATATCTCCCACACTTTCCTTTCTTCTGCGTATGGATCCTGCGATTTCTACAGTTTCCACTACTTTTAATACTTCTATCTGGTGTTTTAGTGCCTCTGCAAGGGGCATGATATGGCCTAAAAGTTTTCGGCCGGTGTTTCTACGGGCAATTTCAATATTTTCTCTGATTTTTTTCTCTTTTTTATCCCCCATACCCTTCAATCGGCGGATGTGGTGTCTTTTAGCGTGGCGTTCCAGATCATCCAGATTTTGCACACCCAATTCATCATAGAGAAGTTTTATGGATTTGAGGCCCAGGCCTTCCACTGAGAGCAATGCATCAAAGTCGACAGGATATTCTTTTTTCAGTTTTTCAAAATATTGTGCCGTACCGGTCTCCACAATTTCTTCTATCTTAGCCGCGATGTGAATTCCTATACCTGGTAGTTCTTCCAGACGATTTTCTTTGGTTAAGGTAGTGATATCATCAGATAATGTTTCTACAGTGTGGGCTGCCTTACGGTAGGCCTTCATGCGGAAAATATCGCCCTGCATTTCCATGAAATCTGCAATCCTATCTAATATAATGGCCACTTTTTCGTTTTTCATGGCGTTCACCATAAATAAATTTAGTAAAATAAATTAGAAATGTTATGGATAAAAAATCAGCCTTTTTATGATTAATATCTGTTTTTTTAAACATTAAAAATTTTTTATTGTTATTAATTTCCGATTTTCTATGGTTAAATTATTATAATTGTTATTATTATATTATAAAATAATTATATTTTTTTAAAAAAAAAGGAGGCGGAAACATTAGAAAACATTTTATAATTATATTGATTACAATTATATTCACAATATTGCTTTCAGGGTCGGTATCTGCAGCTAATTATACGGTTGGGCCTAATTCAACCCATGATTATGCCAGCATTAACCAAGCAGTATCATCATCTGCAGCAGGAGATAGTATTACAGTATATTCTAACAATAACAACCCCTACATAGAAAACGTGAATATTGGGAAAAATTTAACCATCAAGGCTAATGGAACAGTAACTGTACAATCCATTAACCCCGGTAATGTTGTCTTTAATATTAATTCTGGGGGAAGTGGTACAACTATTCAGGGATTCACCATAACCGGAGCTACTACAAGTATAGGCATATATTTAAATGAAGTAAATAACTGTAAAATCCTAAACAACAAGATAATAAACTGTAATAATGGGATAAGCGCTTATCACTCAAATAACAACCAAATAATAGGAAATACCATAACTAATACTGGAACTGGATATGCTTATGGTATCTATATTGATGGATCTTCCAATAAAATCTCTGGAAATAAAATTAATCTTACTGGTACAGGAATTGGAGATACTCGTGGGATACATGTGTGGGGAAATTCACATGAAATTTCTAAAAACACTGTAAACATCTCAAGTTCAGGTACTGGTGGATCTTATGGAATCATTTTAAACAATGACATTAATAGTAATCCTGGACACCATCACATAATCTCTGGAAATACAATATCTACCACATCAAGTGCTGGAAGTAATGACGCAATAGACTTTAGTAGTGCATTTTCAAATAATGCATATGGAAATACTGTTTTAAGTGGATCTATTAAAAATACTGGAGATGACAACCACCTAAACTTCAATAGGATAATTGGTAGTGTTACTATCATTAATTATATTGATGAAGAATTTGATTCATTATATAATTGGTATGGTTCTAATGCAGGTCCCGGAAACATATTCCATGGTAATAATATTAGTTACAACCCATGGTTGGTAATGAATCTTATTTCGCCGTCTCAAATGAACACCGGTAGTTCTATTATCATAAAAGCTGATTTTACTCGTGATTCCAATGGGGGAGTACATAACCCTTCATTAGGCCATTTACAAGATGGAATAAAAGTTTTATTTACAACAAAAATTGGAACTATAACAACTCATGCATATACAGTTAATGGAGTAGCTCAGGCCACCCTTAAAAGTGGAATTATCTATGGAACCAACAGTATATCTGCGGAACTCAATAACCAAAAAATACAAAAATCAGTCAAAATTATAGACAAAGTTCGACCAAAAGTAACTTATACATATCCAAAAAATAAGGCCACTAAAGTTTCTAGAGTAAAAACCATTTACCTAAAATTCTCAGAAAAGATTAAAGCAAGTATAAACTGGTCAAAAATCACTGTTAAAAATAAATACGGTAAAAAAATCAAAATATACAAATCAATAAATGGAAACACTTTATACATTAAAACAGGTAAAAGAATCAGATACTCATACTACACAGTTTATATTCCTGCAACTGCCATTAAAGATTACTCAGGAAATAGTATGATTAAGGCCTACACTTTAAGATTCAAAACAGGTAAATAAACCATTATTTCTTTTTTTATTTTTTAATACAACCCTGTGAATAGACCATATTTATTATTATTTAAAGACTTCAAAAAAATAATTTTGACCAAAAAAATAAAATAAATTATTAAAATAGTTATTATCCGCGGATACCTTTAACAATTTCTTTAATCTTTTCTTCAACATTGTTACTGTCTTCCACCACAGTTCCAGTAACTATGATGTCAGCTCCGGCAGAGGCCACTATATGTGCTTCTTCACCAGTGCGGATTCCACCACCAACAATAACCATACTATCGGTGGCCTTTTTCACCATTCCAACCATATCTGGAGCCACGTGTTTTTCAGCACCAGAACCGGCTTCCAGGTAAATTAGTCGCATTCCCAAAAATTCGGCTGCCATAGCGTATGCTGCGGCCAAATCTGCTTTTTTGCGAGGTATTAGTTTGGCGTCTCCCACCCATCCCACAGTTCCTCCAGGTTCCACTACCATATAACCCATAGGTATGGTTTCAATTCCCATTTTTTTGATTACTGGAGCGCCCAATGCCTGAGCCCCTATAATCCAGTAGGGGTTGGAGGAGTTTAAAAGACTCATAAAGAAAATAGCATCGGCATACTTACTTACACCACTTATATTACCAGGGAATAGAATTATAGGTACTTCAAGGTTTTCCTGGAGTATTTTGGCTGTGGCATCCAGTTCAGCCGCATCCGTGGTGGATCCTCCCAGCATTATACCATCAGATCCTCCTAAAACCGCTGATTTAGAAATTTCTAAAGCTTCATCAGGAGTTTGTTCTTCGGGGTCCAAAAGGGTGAGGTGGATTTTTCTTTCCTTTAAAATATCTTTAAAATAAGCTTCAACTTTCATGTTAAACCCTTAAAATCAATAATAAATGTTGACTCTCAATCAATCGGTGAAATAAATATAAATAAGTAAAATAGAATTTAAGGGTGTGATTAACCCCTTGGTTCTTTAGCCTTATATCTTAAACCTTTGTAACCACACTTTCTGCACACTTTAGCACTCGGTGGGTTTCTAGCGTTACATTTAAGGCAAATTTTAACATTGAAAATTCTTTTCTCTGCTTCTTCAAATCTAGCCATTAGGTTATCCTCCTATAAATTCGTTTTGAGCTTTAACAACTCCTTCACTATTTTCAGCTTCGGAGTATGCGTCTAATAATTCTCTATTGAGTATTAGAAAATGAGGGCCCCACTTGAAATGGGACATTATATCTT
>JAUXXK010000455.1 GCA_030681145.1 Methanobacteriaceae archaeon
TCAAGAGATTCATTCTCTTTAAATCCAAACATAAGGTTCATATTATGTATGGCTTGTCCTGAAGCACCTTTTACTAGATTATCAATGGTGGATATTATAACTACTCTTCCATGCTGGTCTATCTGGAAGCATCCTATATGGGCAAAATTTGAGCCTCTTACTGCACTAAGACGAGGTATTTCACCATCTTTTAAGATTCTTACAAATGGTTCATCACCAAAAAATTCTTCGTAAATTTCTTCCAGATATCCTGTACTCAAATCATCCTTCAAATCTTCTTTTAAAAAGATGTGTGCTGTGGTCAAAATACCTCTTATAACTGGCACCAATTGTGGAGTAAAACATACTTTAACTGTGCCCGGTTTGTTTAATTCCTGTTCTATTTCACTCATATGGCGATGGTTAGTTATATTGTATGGTATCACATTATCGCTGCAATTAGTAAAGGTAGTTATTGGATTAGGGTTTATTCCAGCACCACTTACTCCTGTTTTAGAGTCAATAATCACGGTTTCAACCATTTTTTTCTGAACTAGGGGGATGCTGGCAAGTATAGCTCCTGTAGGAAAACACCCTGGATTGGCAACTAAACTTGCTTTTTTGATTTCTTCTCTGTAAAGTTCAGGAAGGCCGTAAACAGCATCTAAAGGATTTGTGTGCTTAAGATTGTACCATTTTTCATAAGTTTTAATATCATCATAACGATAATCCCCACTTAAATCAATTACTTTTGTTCCATTTTTTAGAATTTCCGGTACTATATTCATGGAAGCCCCGTGAGGAGTCGCTGTAAAAACTAGATCTGCATCAATTTCAGACGGTTGCATATCTTGAAATATTAAATTTGAATCTCTTAAATGTGGATGTACTTTATAAACAGGATTTCCAGCATATTGGCGGGAAGTTATGCTTGAAATTTCTACATTAGAATGATTATGCAAAAAACGAAGTAATTCTCCTCCAGTGTATCCACTGGCACCTACAATACCTACTTTTATCATTTTTTCACCATTATACTATTGGGGATAAGTTAATTAAATAAATTTATGTTTAGTTAAAATTTTAGGTTTATTTAATTATACTTACCTACTATATTTTTTGATTAATTAATATTAATCAGAAATTTCAAGCATTAAAATTATTTATAATTAAATAAAGAAATTAAATAAAATCTTTTAATATCTATCAATTGGTTATATTCGGTTATTTTTTTTAAAAAAATCCTTTAAAAACATATATTTTTATTAATAACCAGATGGAACTTTTTTTATCTTTTTTACCCACAAGCTAATTTTAATAAACGTTTATATTTTGTTTATTTTTTAGAAATGCGCATTTATCTATCCTCCGTCTAAGAATAAAGATATGGGTGTGGAAAAATTTGATTAACTGAATTAAATTAACTTATAATTGGCCTTATTTAAGAAAAAAAGTTCTAATAATCCCTTTTTTCTAATTTTAAATCACAAAGTTTATATGGTGGCAATATGAAAAAATCCATGTTCAAAGAAAATCAATACTTATTTACTAATATTAGAATCATTCTAGTTTTATTTAAGCGAATATCAATTATTCGACGATTTAATTCTATGAACTTCTAAAAAATAAGTTTTTTCTGAATATGGAGGCGGTAAAATTAAGCGATATTCGCTTATTGTAGCATTTATGTTACTATTCTTGGCATTATTGTTGCCTATTGATGATGTTAATGCGGCAGATCAACAAATTACTGTTAATCAGAGTTCTAATTTAAATTCAAATTTGACAAGGTCTAATTCAACTATAAATAATTCTCAAAATACCACCGTAAAAACTAATACTACTACTAAATCAGTATCCACTAAATTTAGTACAGTATACGATAATGTTCCATATACTTACTATGAAAAAGTTCCCTATAAAGTAAAAGCCAAAGTAGTCTACTATAAACCTTACTGGGTTAAAGCCAGAGTAACGGTCAAAAAATGGTACTATTCGAGAGGTAAATACCGGGCTAAGTATGCTTATTCATATAAATATATTAAAAAGTATAGAAAAGCATATAAATGGGGGTATGTGACTAAATATAAATCTGTAGCAAAAACTGGTTATATTTACACTTCAGACTACTTAAAAAACACTAAAAACGCCAATGCTTCTAATCCAACAATTCAAGCACTTGCTAAAAAATTAACCAATGG
>JAUXXK010000001.1 GCA_030681145.1 Methanobacteriaceae archaeon
ACCTTCTTAATTGCAATATCGGCGGTTTTTATAAGGGTATCTACTGTAGATGTATTGTTTTCTGTATACGGATCAAACGTATCCGAATCAACAGACGCCGTATTACTGAATTTTTCTGAAGCAGATGCGTCTACTATTCCCCTTATTAGAATAGTTACTGAATTACCAGAAGATAAAGTTCCCAGTCCTAAGCTTCCTGTCCATGTATTCCAGGTGAAACTATCCGTGGAATATTCCGGACTTAAAACTATGGTTGGAATATTATCTGATAAAACAACATTTTGCGCATCAGAAGGCCCATTATTACCCACAACAATCGTATAAGTAATCTGAGTGCCTGGAATAACCGGGTTCGGTTCATCAGTTTTTATAGTGTATATGTCTGCCACTGTATCCACATCAGTAAACACAGTAGAAGTATTATTCACCAAAACCGGATCAAACGTATCCGAATCAACAGACGCCGTATTACTGAAACCAACCAAAACAGAAGGATCAACAATACCCCTAATCAACACAGTAGCAGAACTACCAGGAACAAAAGCACCAGCCCAAGTATAAGAACCAGCCCAAACATCCCAAGAACTACCACCATTCAAAGAGAACTCAGAACCAAACAACTCACCCGGAACAACATCCGACAAAGTCACATTCTGAGCATCAGAAGGCCCATTATTACCCAAAACAATCGTATAAGTAAGCAACTCACCAGCAACAACAGTACCAGGATCACCAACCTTCGTCACATAAACATCCGCTGAGGTATTTATGTTTAAATTGTCAGCATCATTGTTTGCATACTCTCTCCTATCATTGTGAGGATTTGTAGTCACAGGAAGAGAATAGGAAGTTACATTCACTGTGTTAACATGGTTAGTTCCATTAGGAACGTCGGATCTGACCTTTAATGTGAAAGTGAAGAAAATACTTGTCCCATTAGATATAGAACCCCCAGTGTAGTTTACTATCGGTGATGAATAACCATAAGTAAACCCAATTGGAGTATTTCCTTCAGTCACAGTTGTTAAATCAAATATGTTGCCATCTAATAAGTCTTTGACTAACACATCAAATGCTGTGGAGTTACCGACATTAGTTACATCAAACCTGATGGTAACATAGTTACCCGCGATGGCAGGATTAGGTGTAATTGTTTTTGTAACTACCAGACTAGGCTCTACAATATTCAAGTCAATGCTATCCATTGCTGGAGCTCCCTCGTTTTCATCCCAATCTACAGCCACATTATTGACCTTGATTGGATTTAACCAGGAATTAT
>JAUXXK010000044.1 GCA_030681145.1 Methanobacteriaceae archaeon
TTTTTTTCAGCCTTCTGATTTTTTTACCATATTTGGTTGATAAGAAAAATAGCTTATTTTCATGCAAAACATATAAAAATGGAGCGATATATGGGTATTCTCCATTAAATGCTATTCTACTAACAAAATTATTTTCTATAAGGTGGTCGTATTCATTTTTATTTAAAAGAGGTACTTTCTGTAAACTCAAATTATCACCACATATCTTTTTTTTATGGCCATTACTTGTTAATGGGGTAACCTGCTTTTAACCAAGCACCCATACTGCCTAAAACACTTCTAACATTTTTATAATTACTTTTTTGTAATAAACTAGCTACAAGTGTGGATTTATATCCTGAATCACAATATACTACGATTTTTTTATTTTTCGGAATTTGATCTAATTTTTGGAGTACTTCTCCTGTATAGATATGGTATGAACTGTTTATATGTCCTTTTTTTCTGTCACTTAACTTTCTTACATCCAACAAAAATATGTCTTCTTTATTATCCAGCGATTTTTTTAAATCATGAACTGACCACATGTCCAGTTTATCTATTTTCCTAGCTGCCATATACCATGTTACAAATCCTCCCATAAGATAACCATAAATATTGTCAAAACCAATGCGTATTAAATATTTAAGAACTTCGTTCAAGTTTTTTTTATTATCCTCAATGAGGATAATGGGATCTTCATAGTTAAGGAACCATCCGGAAAAGGCCCCCACACCATCTCGCCATATATTCAAACTGTTTGGAATATGTCCTCCTCCAAAACTTGTAGGCATTCTTGTATCTAATAACTGTGCACCATTTTTAACAAGATTATTAACTTCATCTGGAGTAAGGGGGTTTAAATAAGGTAAATGGCCTAAAATAGCCACACCTTCCTTATTATTTTTCTCCATCTGCTTGAAATATGGGGGGTAATATAACTCTTCTTTTATTTTAGCTTCAATAAATTCTTCTTCACTTAACTGAAGATCATTATTCGTTTTTTTCTCATAACCTATAGTGGTAATGTCTTGTTCTCTTATATCTGTTCCACAAACAGAACCTGCTCCATGGGCGGGACAAAGAATGACATGGTCCCCTAGAGGAAGAATTTTTTTATAAATGCTTTCATGTAATTCATGGGCCATATTTGGAGTTTCAGACTCTCCAAAAAAGTCCACCCTACCTGTTGCCCCAGCAAAAAGAACATCGCCTACAAAAACCATCTGCACATCTTCTGAAACATTTTTATCTATTATTGTAAGAGATATGCTTTCTAAAGTATGTCCTGGTGTTTCTAGAACTTTTATTTCAATTGAACCTAAGTTAAATGTATCATTATCATATGCTGGAGTTCCATAGGCAAAATCCATCTTATGTCCATGTAATATTTGTGCTCCGGTAACTTTGGCTAACTCCAATGAGCCAATGGTATAATCTTCATTGCGATGTGTTTCAAAAATGTATTTTATCTGGAGGTCATGATATAAAGCCAGTTCAAGATAGATATCCACATCTCTTCGAGGATCTATTACTGCTGCTGAGCCTCCTGAACCTAAAAAATAAGAATTTTGGGCAATACTTGTTGATTTAACAATTTCAAATATCATAAAACTCCACCTATTATTTAATAATAATATTATGCTTTTAAAATTAATAAATTTTTTTAATAAAAAAGAGAAAATCTTTACCATATTTAAAAACTGATCATATTTTTTTTAATTAATTGAATGATTAATTTTTCAATATTTCACTTTGCATTTTTTTTTATTGAATATTTTTATTAATTATCAAGACTAATATAAAACTGGTAAAAATTTATTAATTCATTACAAGTAAATCACTTTTTAAAAAATTAAGATATTTTGAGGTCATATCATGGGTAATATTATTGAAACAAAGAAAATAAGTAAAAAATACAATGGTTTCCTGGCGGTGGATTCAATTGACCTTAATGTACCTAAAAATAGTGTTTATGGTGTTCTAGGTCCAAATGGGGCTGGAAAAACTACCCTGATATCAATGTTATGTACCATATTGCGCCCTACATCAGGTATGGCCATAGTTAATGGTTATGATATTGTAAAACAGGCAAAGGAAGTAAGAGCTTCAATTGGTATTGTTTTTCAATCCCGAGCACTAGATGATATTCTTACTGGTCGAGAACATCTAGAAATGCATGCGTCATTATACGGGGTGCCTCGTGATATCCGTCAGGAACGTTTGGATGAAGTACTGGAATTAATTGCTCTGGGTAAAAAGGCGGATGAATATGTAAAAACATATTCTGGAGGAATGAAAAGGCGACTTGAAATTGGCAGAGGATTAATTCATCATCCTAAAGTGCTTTTTTTAGATGAACCTACCTTAGGATTGGATCCACAGACCAGAGAAAATATATGGGATTATATTTCTCACTTAAATCAAACATCAGATATCACAGTTTTACTAACTACTCACTACATGGAAGAGGCTGACAAACTATGTGATGAGATTGCAATTATTAACCAGGGTAAAATAATCACTTCTGATTCGCCACGAAATTTGAAAAAAGAACTAAAGGCCGATACTATTACCATAAAAGTGGATTATCCCGATGACTTTGTGGAGAAAGTTAAGGAACTGAATTTCATCAAGGATGCATTTTTAATTGATGGCGAGGTTAAATTAATGGTGGAAAGTGGGGAAAATTTAATACCCGCGGTAGTGGAATTTGCCAGTAACGAAGGTTTCCCTGTAAAATCAGTGGAACTGGAACATCCCAACTTGGAAGATGTTTTTATTAAATTCACTGGATCTAAAATTAGCAGCGAGGGTAAATAATGTTAATAATGGCTTTTAAATTCATCAAAAGTATCCCATATTTTAAAATTATGCGCGGTGATCTATAATGGCAGAACTAGAAGGAATTTATACCCTATGGCTGCGAGAAACCAAAAGATTTTTTAGATACCGTTCTCGTATTATTACCTCAGTGGTAACTCCACTGCTATGGCTTATAATATTTGGAACCGGTTTAGGGTCTGCTGTTAGGTTTGGGAACATGCCGGGGGGATATGAGGCATTTATCTATCCCGGAATTATTGGACAGACGGTCCTTTTTACGTCTATATTTTCTGGACTCTCAGTAATCATGGATCGGCAGTATGGTTTTTTAAAAGAGATACTGGTTGCTCCTATCTCTAGGCCGTCCATTGTATTGGGAAAAGCTTTGGGAATTAGTACGGCGGCGGTAATTCAGGCCACTATATTACTCCTACTTTCATTTATAGTAGGAGTTTCCATGACTCCTATGGTATTTATATTATGTGTGGGTATCGCCCTTATTATGTCTGTAGGTTTAGGTGGAATGGGCCTTGTTATTGCAGCTTTTACAGATAGTATGGAAGGATTTAATCTAATTATGAGCTTCATTGTGCTCCCCATGTTCCTATTAAGTGGGGCCCTATTCCCCATCACAGGACTTCCATCTTGGCTCCAGACTGGAGTCTACTTAAACCCCTTAACCTATGGAGTAGATGCATTGAGGTATGCTATTTTAGGCGAATCTGCTCTTCCTCTAGGTATAAGTATAATTGCAATTTCTGTTTTTGCAGTATTAATGGTTTTAGTATCTTCTATAATCTTTAGTAAGAAAGAACAAAGCTTAATGTAAATTTTCATAGGCTTGGCTGAGAATATTTGATCAATAATTAGGAAGAGTATAATAATGGATAGATATATTGTTTAATTTATTACCTAAAAGGAGTATTATGAAAAAAAAATTTTTAAGTAATATTCCAATACTTTATTTTTTAATTAAAAAAATGAAAAATATCCACTTTTAGATAATTACATATATCCCTATTACTTTAAAATACACGAACTTCGCCCATATTTCTAAAATTGAAATGGTTTGTTAAAATAAAAGAACTATTTTCCCTCAACTTTAATAATATCTCTGCTTACCAATCTACATTTATCTTCATGTTTTGGATTTTTTTGAATACATAACATTTCATAAGCTCCCTGACGGAAATGATAATTTACTTTTTGAACTTTGACCTGATATTCTGAGGAAAGATCATTTATTAGTTGGCCCACAAATTTTGATTTATAATGGCTTCTCAAGCTTACCAAAGGATAAATTCTGACTTCTTTACTACTTACTCTCAACATTTCATTTATAGAATTAAAATGAAAATCGTAATCCAGTCGATCATCATATAAAAATAATAGATGTGAGGATAAAACTAAATGAAAGCTGTCATCTAGAAAAGGAAGTTTAGGAAGTTTGGATTCAACATAAAACTCTTTTTTTACCTTTTTATAATGTTCCAAAAAGTCATGGTAAACTTTTATTCTATAATTTACCATATCTTTATGATTCTTAAAAAAAACCCATTCTACTTTATCTTGTAAGTTCTTATGAGCATTCATTAAAGTAAAAAAATCTTTTTCAGAAATTTTTTCCATTTCTTCAGGGTCTTTTCCATAACAAATGTCGGCGGCAATTACATCAAAGCCTTTCTGGTTCATATGGGTTGTGAATGAACTGGAACCGGCATTACAGTCTAAAATACGACAATTACTAAGATTGGATATATCTAAATCAAACATTAGGATATATTCTTCAAAACCACGGCCTAAAAACCATATTTTATTTTTTGAGTATTTTTGCATATTAAACCTCAGTTATCTTTGATTAAAATTATGAAGTTTTAATAAAATTTTTTTGCATTGTGATTGGTAAACACTATTGATGAAAATTAAGTTATCATTATGAAAGTTTATTGAATGATTAAAATAAATACAATTATTTATTCTCTATCAATATAATACTAATAGTATTAGTGTAAGTAAAAATATTTTAAATATATAATTTATAAAAAGTTTTTAAAAGTTGAGTAACATGGCAAAAGAAATAAAACAATTAGTAGTGGGCATTACCCGAGAAGGGGAAATAGTGGTTAAAAGCGGAAGAGGCAAAATGTATCCTGTTAAAAAATCTGCAGATTTGAAATTTGATTGCGAGGATCTATTCCAAAATGTGGAAAAAGAGTTATTCGCCACCATAGATACTGAAAACCAGCCTTGGGAATGTATCTTGATCGAATAAATTTATTCTAATTAACCTGATTAAGGGGAATATATTAAATTATACATATATATGGATTTAATTCATTTATAACCATGTATATTAAATATTTTGATTTTTTGGCAATTTTTCCAGGACACCCCTATTCTGGAGGGTTGTTACTGAAGTAGATTAAATAAAAAAACTACCTTTAAATATCATAAGATATACATTAAAAGTTTATTATTAATGAAAATTTGTATCCAACCATATTTTGGGAGTTTAAATGGAATTTTATGTTATACTGGTGGTTAAATGGGTTATTTGATTTGTGTTAAATGTAAGAGCTACTATAAACTACAAAAAGGTGAGCGAGCAAAAGATTTTGTGGATTATTGTGCTTGCGGCGGCCAACTAAGATATGTTGAAAATTTGGATATTGTGGATCTCCAGTGGAAGCCAGTATTTATCAGTAAAAAAATTACCAGAAGGGAAATACTAAAAAAGAAAATTCAATCTTTGCGTTCTATTCCTAAAAAGCTAAAAGCCAGCCTTTTTAGTTTTTGGAATAACTTTAGGGGCCGTTTCCAGAGACCTTCTTATGGGAATACTTACTATAATTCTCCTTATGGTAGGGGATTGGGTTTGGAATCTATAAAAAATGAGCTTAATTTGAATAATATTCGCTGGACGACAGTAATTCCAGTAGCATTGGCCATAACCTTCATATTTACATTTACTCAGGGCATTTTTACCCTGTTAATTTTTGTGTTGTTAATTCTGATGGGTTACTTATTTAATGAGCGGGTGCTTGGAATTAAGAATTCTCTTATTACTGGGGTTATTTCCTTTTTTTTAGGAAGTCTCTTTACAGGGTCTTTTCTCTATCTGATACCACTTACTTTATTGGGGGCTATTAATGGAGCAGTTTGTGGGTGGATAGGGGGATATTTAAAAACATTTAGATATTAAAAAATGATTTAAGTGCGATTTAACATGTTATATATTAGTTTAGATTTAGTGGGAAATCCGTTAATGAAAAAATTATATGAAATTAAATGTTGAAATTGAATTATTTGATAACTTCGTAATATAGAAGTTTAGCGAAGTTAA
>JAUXXK010000043.1 GCA_030681145.1 Methanobacteriaceae archaeon
TCCTTCATCAATGATTTTTCCTTTTTCCATTAAAATTAATCAATCATCAAGATATTCATGAATTTCGGGTAAATGTGAGACAACCAGCACAGTTACACCAAGTTCCTTGTTAATGTTTTTAATTGCATCCAGTATTTCTTGTTTAGTTTTAGGGCATGACATAGTGGCTGGTTCATCTAAAAGTAAAACTTTTGGCTTTTTAGCGAGTTGTCTGGCCATTATTAAACGCTGTTTTTCTCCACCACTTAATACTGGGGCAAAATGCTGGGCTTTATGTTCTAGGCCCACCAGTTTTAATAATTCCATGGCCTGATCTCCAAATTCCTGATAGGCATATTCCTGGTCAGTCATTGATTCATCACCATATCGGGCCCCGTAAAGTTTTCTTACCACATTTTGGAATACAGTTTCCGCCCAAAGCCCGAATGACCTCTGTAAATGAATAGCAGTTGCTCTTTTAAGTTTGGTAAAATAGTAGGGATTCGAATCATGGGCAACTTTTATATCATCAAGAAGTATAACCCCACTATCAAAAGATTCTACTCCTCTAAGAATTTTTAAAAGAGTAGTCTTACCTGACCCACTCATTCCAAGAATACCGACAATTTCTCCAGATTTAACTTTGAAATTAATATCATCAAGGGCCTTAATTTCATCCCCATTGTCCATTTTATAAGTTTTAGAAAGATTTTTTACTTCTATCATGTATAATCACCAGATTAATCCTTAAGAATAATATGAATAAAATAATCACGTTTTAATTATAATTACTATAATATTATTTCTATTGTGATATTTAAAATCAACAATAACTAATCTATTTTTTCTGTTTTATACATTTAAAAGTATATGGTTTAAATTGCAGTGAAATTATTCTTTATATATCTTAATATAGATATTACATTATTATTATAGGATTATAATCGATTTAATTAGTTAAAAATTGTCATTTTTGAGATTAATATAAAAAATAATTCTGATTAAATAATTTTAATAAATAGAAAGGGAATAAATAAAAAAAAAGATTATACTGAAATGATAGTTAGGTGATTTAATGAGGGGATTACTGGTAGGTAGAATGCAACCGGTTCATCAAGGACATCTTCAGGTTGTAAAAAGCATACTTGAACAAGTAGAAGAAGTTATAATATGCATTGGAAGTGCCCAATTAAGCCATACAATAAAAGACCCTTTCACTGGGGGAGAAAGAGTCATGATGCTCACTAAAGCATTGAGTGAAAATGGTATTCCAGCTTCCAGATATTATATTATACCTATTCCCGACATTGCTTGTAATTCAATATGGGTATCCCACGTGAAAATGCTAACCCCTCCTTTTAACAAAATATACACTGGAAATCCCCTTGTACAGCGTTTATTCATGGAAGAGGGTTATCAAGTTACCATTCCACCATTATTTTACAGGGACACCTATTCTGGTACGGAAGTAAGAAGAAGAATGATTGAAGGAGAAAACTGGGAATCTTTAGTTCCATCATCAGTTAAAGATGCCATTTATGAAATTGAAGGTGTAGAACGATTGCAACATCTCTTAAAAATAGAAGTAAGTGAAAAATAGTGATATTTGATTGTTTCTGAATTATTTATACTTCAATTAATTATTCCATATATTAATTATAGGGGAAATAGTATGCTAGTAAAAATCATTAAAAAAGATGAAGAACTGATTAATATAGAGGATCTTATTAATCACATTAAAAAAAGTCCGTATATTGATGAATCCGGTGCTATTTTTACATTTGAAGGAATTGTGCGAGGAAAAGAAGCAGAATCTAAAGTAGAAAAGCTGATATTAAGCACCCCCGATCATGATAAGACTGAAAACGACTTGAAAATAATATTAGAAGAAGTAAAAGAGAAGTATTCCATTAAAGAAATTGCAGTGGTCCATTATCTTGGTGAGTTTTACACGGGAGATCCTCTTTTTTTAGTTGCTGTGGCCGGAGCCCATCGCCAGGAGACACTTGAAGCACTTAAAGAAATTATTGAAAGGACTAAATTTGATTTAAAATTCCAGAAGGATGAATTTACCAACCAGGGAACTAATATCATAATGTCCGGAGGATAATTTAAAATTAAAGAGAATTAATGTGACCAATTATCTTAATCGTAAATAAATGGGGGTATTATTTGAAATATATCAGAGATAGTGTTCATGGTAATTTACAGCTCAATGATTTTGAAATTAAATTAGTGGATACTCCCCAAATGCAGCGATTAAGACGAATAAAACAATTAGGTTTCACCAATTTAATATATCCCGGGGCCAATCACTCCCGTTTTGAACATTCTATCGGTACTTTGTATCTTGCATCACGTTTAGCTGATCATTTGAAACTTGATGAAGAAAAAAAAAATATTCTGAGAACATGTGCACTTCTCCACGATGCAGGTCATGGTCCCTTTTCACATGTTTCTGAAGCTGTTCTAGATGTAAATCATGAGGCTTTAACAGGAATGGTGATTAAAAAATCAGAACTATCAGAGTTAATATCCGAAGAATTTGATATAAAGCAAATAATTGACATAATTAATGGAAAAAGCGTACTGGGACAAGCCATATCTGGAGAACTTGATGTAGATAGAATGGATTATCTTTTAAGAGATTCTCATTATACTGGAGTTGCATATGGGATAATAGATATTGAGCGACTAATTTATAATATGAAACTGGAAAATAGTTTGGTCCTTGATAAAAAAGGTGTTCAGGCAGCAGAATCAACTCTTTTAGCCCGATATTTTATGTATCCCAGTGTTTATCAACACCACACAACCAGAATCGTGAATGCCATGTTTCGGAGATGTTTAAGAAAACTGATTAACGATAAAATAATTAGTGCAGAAAATATATATAATTATGATGATGCAGACATAATTTCCATTTGTAGGGGACAACCCAACTTTGTGGGGAAGATGATGGGTAAATTAGATAACAGAGATCTTTTAAAAAATGTTAGTTCCCTTAAATTAAGTGATCTGGAAGATCCCCAACAGGCATTTAAAATAAAACGAAAAACCCTGAAAAAAGCAGAAAAAGAGATTGCAGAAGATAAAAATATTCCTGGAGAATATTTAATAATCAATATGCCAGAATACCCTTCATTTGATGAAATGAAAACCCAAGTATCAGTAGGAGATGCTATAGTAAATTTAAGTGAGATATCTAGTATTGTTGGGGCACTTAGAGATGCCCGATTCAATCACGCAGACCTTTGTTTATATATTCCTGAAGAATACACAGAAAACTTTGGTAATTTTGATTTTTATGATTATCTTGATTTACCTGAGAAAAAAAACAGACATAATAAACAGATGCGTTTAGTCGAATAGATTATTGCGATACCTTAGTATTTTAAGATACTTTAAAATATTCATAATATTTAAAAGGTGATAAAATGATTATTGTTGCCATTACTGGTGCCAGTGGAGTTGCATACGGTTTAAAAGTATTAGAATCCCTTAAAAAAAGCGGGAAAGAAACTGGATTAGTAGTCACTGACCCCGCAAAACTAATTTTAGATTACGAATTAGGAATAAGTATAGAAGATCTTAAAAAAATGTCCACTTACTATTATGAATCTGATGATTTAACGGCATCTATAAACAGTGGATCCTGCTTATTTGAAAGTATGGTAATTGTTCCTTGCACCATGAAAACTATTTCTGCCATTGCTCAAGGTTATGCAAATAATGCAGTTACAAGGGCCGCTGATGTTTCACTAAAAGAAAAAAGAAAATTAGTAATAGTTCCCCGGGAAACACCTCTGCGTTCTGTACATTTAGAAAATATGTTAAAAATAAGTCGTGAAGGTGGCATAGTACTTCCAGCAATGCCTGGTTTTTATCATAAACCTCAAAATCTTGAGGACATAACAAATTTTATCGCAGGTAAAATTTTAGACGTTTTAGATATCCCACATAATCTTTTCAGCCGCTGGAGCGGAGAAGAAATATAAAAAAAATAGAAATTAAGTATTTGAATTAATATAGATATTAAATAAAGTTCTAAAAAGGATATTAATATGTTTAAAGATACTGATTTTATAACAAATTCAAAAGTTCCTGGCCCTACCAAAGAAGAAATTCGTTGTCTGGTAATAAGTAAATCCCAGTTGAAAAAAGAAGATGAAGTTTTAGAAATTGGTTGTGGAACTGGTGGATTGACTCTAGAATTTGCCAAAAGATGTAAAAAAGTTTATTCTGTTGATAAAAATCCAGATGCTATTGATTTAACACGCGCAAACCTTATAAAACATAATCTTTTGGAAAAAGTTGAATTATTCCATGAAGAAGCATTAAATACCCTTAAAAATATTGATAAAATTAATATGCTTGTGATTGGAGGTAGTGGAGGAAATTTATTAGAAATTCTGGAAATAGGTAGCCAAAAATTGACATCAGAGGGTAAAATAATTGTCACCGCTATTCTATTGGAGACCAAAACAGAAGCCATAAGTAAACTCAAAGAACTTGGCTTTTCGGTGGAAATAATTGAAGTTAACATTTCCAAGGGCCGTATACTTGAAAGAGGAACCATGATGTATGCTCAAAACCCTATTTCAATCATATATACTGTTTAAATGTATGAAATTTTGATTAGGATTATTAAAGTTTGTTTTAAATAATATCCTAAATATATTTAAGTTATTCCTAATTTATCAAATAATTTTTTATATTTCTCAATCTTAAAAAAATGTTTAAATGGTGAAAATTAATGAAATTACTTAAAAAATTAAGTTGGGAACTTAAAACAGGTATATTATTAGTTATAATCTCTGCTGTTCTGTATAATACTGTTTATATTATATTTCATGAGGCCAAAACGGTTTTTTTTATATTGGGGTGGACATGGCTTTTATTCCAATGGAAATTTTAATTGTCGTTCTTGTTATTGAAAGAGCTATAAGTAATAAAGAAAAGGCTTTAATGATGGAAAAATTGAATATGGTAATTGGTGCTTTTTTTAGTGAATTAGGGACTGCTTTAATTAGGGAAATATCTAATTTTGACCCAAACATAGAATCTATAAGTGAAACTTTAAAGGTTAGTTCAAATTGGGAAGAAAAGAACTTTGCAGATTCCGTGAAAATAATTAAAAATTATAGTTATTCTTTACCTATCACTGCAGATAATGATGATTCTATAAAACTTTTAAGAAATTTAAAATCATTATTAGTTGATAAAAGGAATTTTATGCTAAGATTACTTGAAAATCCCATTTTATTAGAGCACGATAGTTTTACCAACATGTTATGGGCTACTTTTCATTTAACCGAAGAATTAGAAAATCGTGAATCACTGAGTTCACTCCCTAATTCTGATTACGAACATCTTTCTTTGGATATTGAAAGAGTTTATTCATATTTAATTAATGAATGGCTGCAATATATGGAACATATGTTGAATAATTACCCTTATTTATTTTCTCTTGCCCTGAGAACCAATCCTTTCGATCCCAAAGCTCAAGTGGAGATTAAAAATTAATTTAAAGAGTCATAAGAAAATACCGTTATCCTATTGTCGAATATAAGAAATTAAGAATTAATAAAAAGCTTTAATTTATTATGCAATCACATTAATATATATAGTGGAAAAAATATACTATAAAAAAACTTAGTTGGATGATATTGATGAATATATTAAGTCTAGAACAATATCGAGAAATGGTTGATGAAGTAATAGAGTTTAAAAATCAAAACGGTATAATGCCCGATTACGCTGTTATTGATGGTTGTAGAATTGAAAAACAAAGTTATATCAACATGATTGAAAGGGTTAATAAATTTATACTTGAAATGGGAAGAAATCCACGGTCAGTAGAAATTGAAGATATTGATTATTGCATATAAGTAACATTACAAATATTTATTCGTAATAATGCTTATTTTAATAATTCTGTTAATAGATTAGATATTCTCTTGGAACGGGTAAAGATTTTTTTATATGAATAAATAACTTTATCTATATTATTTAAATTAAAATACATATTGACTTTTTTAAAATTATATTCCATCTATATTATTTATTTTAATCATTATTCCAATAGATCATCTGGGCAGTTAATATTTTTATAGCTTTTCAAAGAAGAATCTAGTTTAGAAACTTTAATAAAACGAGAATTGATTTTATTTATTAATGATTTTACATCTCTTTTTTTAGTTAAAAACATCTGATTAATAATATTTCTGCTATTAATATGGTAAATTGAATGTAATGGTTCTAAATCTCCGTTTTCCCATTGAGGAATCAATGCATCACATTCCGAAAAAGCTTCCATTTCATTAAACATGTTATCAATAAATTTTGAAGATACATAAGGAGAATCACAAGGCAATACTAAAGCATATTCGCCCCTAATAACTGATAATCCTATCATTATACCTGCTAAAGGACCTTGGCCCATTATCTCATCAATTAAAAATTTTAAATTAAAATTAAAAGCCAATCTAAAATCGGAATAGTCATCAGATAAATAATAATTCAAAAGTTTTTTATAATTATTAACTTGATTTTGATCTCTTAAAACTAAAAAAACTTCATCAACATGGTTTTCTAAATTTTTAAGAACAGTGCAAATCAGGGGCTCATCATTTAAAACCATTGATCCTTTATCCCTACCCATACGAGTACTCATACCCCCACATAGAACAATACATGATTTTAAAGGCTTTTTTGAGATGTTAATCACCTATTAAAAATTATACCCAAAATAAAACAAACAACATTTAATTCTGTAACAAAAATGTTTGATATAATAAAAAAATTGATAATATCCCTTTAAAAAAATAAGGTATATTATTCTAAAGTAGGGTAGTTAGGGCTTTCGTTGGTAATTAAAAGATCATGTGGGTGGCTTTCTTTTATACCACTAGAAGTAATTTTAATTAAACGAGATTTTTCTTTCATTTCTGCAATGTTTTTAACCCCACAATAACCCATGGATGCTCTTAGACCACCAATCATTTGGAAAATCATTTCATTTACAGTTCCCCTATAAGGAACCACACCCTCCACGCCTTCAGGTACAAGTTTAGTATGTTTCATAGGGCCGCTGGATTTCTGGAAGTATCTATCAGTTCCTGCACCAATTCCCCCAGTCATAGCACCCAAAGATCCCATTCCACGGTACTGTTTATATTTACGTCCATTCATTACAACAACTTCCCCAGGAGCTTCATAGGTGCCTGCAAGAAGATTACCCATCATAACAACATCAGCACCGACTGCAATTGCTTTGGCCATATCACCAGAATATCGAAGACCTCCATCAGCAATAATTGGAATACCATATTCTGCAGCTACTTCCGCTACTTCAGATATGGCCGTAAGTTGTGGAACACCAACACCTGCGATTATACGAGTAGTACACATTGATCCAGGACCAATGCCGACTTTAAGACCATCCACTCCTTGAGCAATTAAATCTTCTGCAGCTTGTTTGGTGGCTATATTTCCCACAATTAAATCTGCATCAATATTGTCCTTTAAAACTTTGGAATTCTTTACCAAATGGAGATTGTGCCCATGTGCACTATCTACAGCTAATATTTCCGCCCCTGCGTCATCAAGAGCCATTGCACGATCTAAGTCGAATGGTCCTGTTGCCGCAGCAACCATAAATCTGCCTTTTTTATCACGAGAAGCATCAGGATACTTTTTATGTTCTAAAATATCTTTTATGGTTACAATACCCACTATCTTATTATTTCGAACAACCGGTAATCTTTCCACTTTATTATCATAAGCAATATCCAGTGCTTCTCCAGGAGTAATTGATTCATCAACCGTAACCACTTCAGAAGTCATAATTTCTTTTACCTTTTTATAGGCATCAGAATTTAGAATGGGTTTTATATCCCTTCGGCTGATTATTCCAACAACCTCATCATTTTCAACTACAGGAAGACCACTAATCTCCTCCCGATCCATAATTTCATTAGTTTCAATTAAAGATGAATCGGGATTAATAGTTATAACATCTCGTATCGTCAAGTCCCCGGATCTTTTTACCTTTTTAACCTGTTGTACTTGTTCCTCAATAGTCATGTTTCGGTGAATTACTCCTAAACCACCTACTTGAGCCAGAGATATGGCCATTTCAAATTCAGTGACTGTGTCCATAGCAGAACTAATAATAGGAGTATTAATTTCATGATTTTTTGAAACTCTGCTACGAGTAATCACATCTTTTGACTCAACCCAAGATGGACCTGGTATTAAAAGAAAATCATCAAATGTGTAGCCTGTTTCTGCCTCTTTTAATTTTTTAGAATACATTAAAACACCTTAAACCCCGATTTTTATTATGGAAATAGAAACAAAAAAATGTTTCTTATAATTTTATGAAATAATATTTATTGTTAATAAGTATATTCTACAATAGTATTGAATTTAATCATTCAAAACTAGATATCAGATTTTTAAGATCTGAAACAGCTTTCCTATCGATTTTACCAGTGTTACGGTCTCCACCCACACATGCTGCGCCTCTTACCCCAACCACATCACATTTAATGTCATAAAGTGATTTTAACTGGTTTTTCTTAACTGAACCCGCTAAGGCAGATTTTAAACCATAATCATGAATTTCATGGACAAATTTATTTAAATCATCAATATTCATGAAATCAAATAGAGTTTTACCATCCTTTACAGCAGTATCAACCATTGCTAAATCTGCCCCAGCTTCAGCTGCTACTTTAGGTATTTCATAAGGACTTATAGCACCAACACGATGAGCATCGGCATAACCAGACGCAACTACTGTTACATCAGAATTTTTAGTCTTTACAGTACGTACTACATTCTCCATTACTTCCAGTGCTTCATCATAATTGGAAGTACCATAAAGACCCACTTTTATATAATCCGCTCCGGATACTAAAGCACCCATGGCTGCAAGAGAAACCGTTCCAGGTTTATATGGAACATCCCCCAGTGTGGCACTTACTAACATATCCGGAGGAGTAATTTGTCTAATATTTTCTATTACCCACGGAAAATTAGCACCTAATGATCCTTCTTTTGGATTTTTAACATCAACAATGTCTGCACCGCCCTCAATAGCCTCCAGTGCTTCCCCTGTATTAATTGGACTTATTAACAGAAGCAATTCATATACCTCCTACTTTAAAATGATTATTAATCAGTTAATTAATTAATATCAAATTCATTTCATAATATCAAATTAATAAATTATAATATGCCTTAAGAAACTTAAAAAATATTTTAAATAGTTATCATAT
>JAUXXK010000049.1 GCA_030681145.1 Methanobacteriaceae archaeon
TCACTATTATTATTTTTATAGAATAATGAAAATTCATTTTGAAAATAAATATTATCTGATTTTATTAATTAGATATTTGTTATGATTATACGCTGGCATTTAAAATTATTCATCAATTTAATATATTTCTTCTTGATAATAAGAGGAAACAAATAATTAGTAGAAATGAATAAAGCATTATTAATAAAATAAATTAATATTGTTAAAATGATTCTTGACTCAAGGGGAGTTTTAAATGAGTAAAGTGAACAGAAATGAAATTTTAAGTATTTTAGACAAATATGACAAAGAAGACATAACAATTGCTACTTTAGGAAGCCATACCTCCCTCCATATATTAAAAGGGGCTAAAAAAGAAGGATTTAAAACAGCTGTAGTATGTGAAAAAGGTCGTGAAATCCCATATCAAAGATTTAAAGTTGCAGATGAATACATAATCGTAGATAAATTCAGTGACATCGTAAACGAAGAAGTTCAGGAAAAATTAAGGAATTTGAACAGTATTGTTATTCCTCACGGATCATTTGTAGCCTACGCCGGACTTGACAGGATTGAGAATGATTTTAATGTTCCCATGTTTGGTAACAGAGACATATTAAGGTGGGAAGCTGAGCGAGATCTGGAAAGAAAAATGATGATAGAATCCGATATAAGAATGCCACTCAAATTTGACAGCCCCGAAGAAATAGATCGTTCAGTGATGGTAAAATTCCCTGGAGCCCGTGGTGGAAAAGGGTATTTTGTGGCCTCTTCTAAAGAAGAATTTGATCAAAAAATATCCAATATGCTTGAGAGAAAATGGATAGATAAAGAAGATGTTTCCAAAGCACATATAGAAGAATACGTATCCGGTACCAACTTTTGTATTCACTATTTCTACTCTGTATTAAATGATGAAGTAGAACTTATGGGTATGGACAGCCGTTTTGAATCAAATATTGATGGGCTTGTTAGAATTCCTGCAAAAGATCAATTAGATATAAAATTAGATCCATCTTATGTTATAACTGGTAATCATCCAGTAGTAATGAGGGAATCTCTACTTCCTCAAGTATTTGATATTGGAGATAGCTTAGTAAAGTCCGCTAAAAAGCTAGTAAAACCTGGAATGAACGGCCCATTCTGTTTACAAACATTGTGTACAGATAATCTAGAAATTATAACTTTTGAAATGAGTGCCCGGGTAGATGGTGGAACCAATACATTTATGAACGGTTCAGCATACAGTTACCTATTATTTGATGAAGAAATGAGTATGGGGCAAAGAATCGCCCGTGAAATCAAAGATGCTATTTCTAAGAATAAACTAGAAAATTTAATTACTTAATATTTATTTTTTTTATATTTTCAAATCTAGTCTGGCTTTTTTCTTGTAAATGAATTTATTGAGGGCATTTATATATAATTAATAAAAAAAAATAATCTTGATAAATATTTTTTCTAAGGCATTAGTTATTCCCTATAAATATAATTATAATTTTTAGCCAAAA
>JAUXXK010000051.1 GCA_030681145.1 Methanobacteriaceae archaeon
AATAGTCCCTGCATGTTCTCCCACTACTACCATAATTCCACGGAAATGCTCCTTAAAATCATCGGCTCGGTTTAGACAATTTTGAACAGCATCTTGATTAGCAATCCCCTGAGCATTATTGGCAATGGAAGTTGCTAATGCATCCGCCAAACTAGATTGTGAGGCAAAAACAGTTACAGAATCAGACCGACCAAAGCTTATGGAGTGGCCAACTGTCCCTGAAGATGTGCAAATTCCTATGGGGGTTTGCTTAGCTTTTATCTGGAATCCAATACTTCCTGAAAGAGAGGAAGTTCCTGAATAAAGTCCAATGGTCACTTTTTCATTGGTTTTTAAAGCAATATCTCCACCATTGTCTATTATGCTGTAATGGGTTCCTTTTTCTAATAAATATGAAAGTGAAAGCTGGGAAATAGAGCCTGCTACAGCAGCCATTGGACCAACTTCTGCTTTAATGGCAGATTCAGCCATTAATTTAACAATTAAAGGGGCTTCATTTATAATTAATGGCTCTAATGAGCTTAAAAATTCAGGATTTCGCCGGGAGAAATTTATAATCTCCATTCTCCGTTTTATAATAAAATCGGGAAGTTTATGATTTTCCAGATCAGTTTTAAGGTTAATTTGAGTTTCCTTAATGTTTATTTTTTCTTTAATCATTATACATAGATTATAACCTCATAATAGAAATACATTAAAACTAAAGAAAAGATAATAACTGGTAACTTATAAAGAAATATCAAATTATTATAATTCTTAAAAATTCTATTTAATAGCCATATAACAAAAAATCAAGAAAGATATTCTTGATATTTTAATTAACACTGTACTAAATTTTTTAAGGCATTAATTAAAAAATATAATTCCCAAAATTCAAGTTGATTCTAGTTATTAGCATTTTATTTATATGAAAAAACATAATTAAAGAGTGTAATGATGTTAGGTATTGGTAGAAAAACTTATAACTCCAGAGAAAGAACTATTTCTCGGTGTAGGCCCAGGATTCTTCTCTATTCTAAGCCTGCGATTATTAAAATATTTTTATTAATCATTTTAATTTATTTATTTAATCTGATAATTAATTTAGCAGTTAGAATACAGAATAATATAATAGAATATATTCAGATACCTCTGGTGGAGTATACATCTTTAGCTATGATTCTATTAATGGCTTTGTTGTTCATATGGGCCATTATAAATTTATTATCATGGAAATACACAGAATATGTTCTCACCAACCAGAGAATAATTACTCAAAGAGGCATACTAAATAAAAAAAGGGCGTATGTTTATTATGAAAAGATAGAAGATGTGAGCATTTACCAGAGTTTCCTGGAGCGAATACTATCTTCAGGGGATGTTGAAGTATACAGTGGCCATGACAACACGCATATTGTTCTGGAAGATGTTCCTCACCCTGAAATTATTGAGGATAAAATAAATGAGATTATGAATGGGAACTGGAAACAGTATAATAATTCAAAAAATAGAAACAATTATCATAGGCCTGAGAGAAAATCCCGGAAAAACCTCACATTCAGCGATCCTGAGTATTGGGAAGAAGATGATTCTCCATCAGGTCGTAAAAAAACCGAAAAACCTCAAAAAACTGTTGAGAATAAGAAACATGTAGTGGAACGCCATTCTGAAAGGTTCAAAAGAAAGTAATTAATAATAATAATGATTTATTTGATTATAAATAAGATATAATAGATAATAATGTTTAATTATAATCTGCTTTTTATAATAATTTTAAATTATTTAAAATTTTATTTATTAGGTTAATCTTAATAATATTAAAAATTCTAACTTTCATATTTGTTAATCTATCATTTTTAAGAGATTAAAATATTATTATATTGGGCAATTATTTTGGAGATAACATGAGTAGTTTTGATGTTGCAATAATAGGTGCGGGCCCGGCGGGATCCACTTTAGCACGATACATGGCTGAAAAAGGATATAAAGTCGCAGTTATCGATAAAAAGAAAGAAATTGGAGTTCCCTTACAATGTGCTGGATTATTAGGGAGAAAAATAAAAGAATTAAATGTTTTACCTAAAGAATTTATTATAAATGAGGTAAATGGAGCATATTTACATTCTCCCTCAAACAACATATTGAAAGTTTCAAAAAAAGATACTCAAGCCTATGTGATTGATAGAATAGGGTATGATCAGCATCTAGCTGAAATTGCAGAGGCAGAGGGCGCGGATTTTTTATATAAACACAAGGTTAAATCAGTTAATAACTCTTCTGGGAAAATTATAATGGCTAATCAGGGCCATAAAGAATTAAGTGCAAAGGTTATTGTGGGTGCAGATGGACATTCTTCTATAGTTTCTCAATCATTCAACAAATCTTCTAAAACATTTAATGCTGCCCAGTATCTTATTGAGACACCTAAACCATTGGAAACTAATTTTGTAGAATTACATGTTAATTCCAATATATCGCCCGGATTTATATGGTCCATTCCTATATCTGAGACCCATTCCAGAATAGGATTATTTGGCAATCACGACTATAAAACTCTTACAAACTTTTTAGAAGAATTTATGATTTCCAATAGTCATTTCACGGGTTCAAATATTATTAAAAAATATCAAGGTAAAATTCCAGTATTTGATCCTAAAAAAAAGCTTGTTCATAAACGATCTATACTTTTGGGTGATGCGGCTTCTCAAGTAAAACCCACTACTGGAGGAGGGTTACTCATTGGTTTTGCATGTGCTAAAATTGCCAGTGATGTTGTTTCCAGATCATTGGATAATGAAAAATTTTCAGATTTGAAAGATTATGAATCCCAGTTCAAAAAAAGATATTGGAAAGAACTCAAAACTCAGATAATGGTTCAAAAAACATTTGAACTATTAAATAACAATGATTTGGACCAGATGTTTATTAAATCAAAAGAAAAAGGTTTAGAAAATATTATTTCAGAGTATGGGGACATGGATTCTCAGTCTCTCCTCATAAAAGAACTTTTTAAAAGAGGGCTGATTTTTGATATACTTCCCAAAATATTCTACAGGAGTGTGTCCCACATATGGAAATTTTTCTAATTTTATCACGAGAACATGAAACCCTACCTTTAGCAGAGCTTAAAGCTATTTTAGAAGCAGAAAATATGGATTATTCCTTGAAAGAGATTGATTTGGGGATAGTAAAACTCAAAACAGACTTTCCAGATGCTACTATTCGTATTGGCAAAAGAATGGCATATGGTCATGAGATTTGTAATCTGATTGCCGAGACTTCGCTGGAAAAGTTGGATGAAAAAATTTCTTCTATCAGCTGGAACGATATTATTAGCGAAAGCTTTGCGCTACGGGTTAAAAAAATAGATTCTTCAGATAACGATTCACAAATTATGGAAAAATCATTGGGTGCAATCATTAAATCTCAGTTAGGTGAAGAAATAAAGGTAAAGCTAGAAAAACCTGATACTTTTATAAGAGTACTGGTTATCGGTTCTAAGGTTCTCATAGGAAAAAGAGAAACTAAAATAAATAAAAAACACTTTTTCGAACTTAAACCTCATAAAAGACCATTTTTTTATCCTGGATCCATGAGTCCCAAACTGGCCAGATGCATGGTAAATTTAGCCCGAGTTAAGAAGGGTGATCTTCTATTGGACCCATTTTGCGGTACTGGAGGCATTCTAATTGAGGCAGGAATAGTGGGAACTAGAATAATAGGCTCCGATATTGATGAAAAAATGGTTAAAGGAGCTTTTCAGAATTTGGAACACTGCAAAGCCATGGATTTTAATATTTTCCAGGCAGATGCCCGAAAAATTGACTTAAAAGAAAAAGTAAATGCAGTAGTCACAGATCCTCCCTATGGTATTTCCGCATCAACTGGTGGTGAGACGAGCAGTACATTATTTAAAGAGTTTTTACAATCAATTAGTAAAAATTTACTGGAAAATGGTAGAATATGTTTGGCCAACCCACATTATGTGGATGTTAATGATCTGATTGAAGGGACAAAATTTAAAATATCTGAACAACATGGCATCAGAATGCATAAAAGCTTGACACGTGTTATTAGCGTACTTGAGAAATCAAAATAATGTTATAAAAAACTTCAGATATTTAAGGTTAAAGTGAGTTATATCATAATAATATAATTTATTTAAAATCTATAAAAATCTTAATTAAGAAATAATTAATTGAATATATAATTCGCTATTAATTCAAACTAAAATTTAAGAACAATTTTATTAATAAATAAAAACAAAAAGGGGATTTTATTGCAAGTTCGAGTACTGGATACTACGCTTAGAGATGGAGAACAGACTCCTGGAGTTTCATTAACTCCTGATGAGAAACTCAGAATAGCTTTAAAGCTTGATGCATTAGGAGTGGATATTATTGAGGCAGGATCTGCTATAACTTCTATTGGTGAAAGAGAAGGGATTAAAAAAATAACATCTGAAGGTCTCTCGGCAGAAATTTGTAGTTTTGCCCGTGCTGTTAAAGGAGATATTGATGCAGCAGTTGAATGTAATGTGGACAGTGTGCATCTAGTGGTTCCAACATCTAATCTTCATTTAAAACATAAACTCCGAAAAACAAAAGAAGAAGTCCTGGAACAATCCATAGAGTCTGTTCAGTACGCTGTTGATCATGGTTTGTTGGTAGAACTATCTGCAGAAGATTCCACTCGTAGTGATATGGATTTCCTCACCCAAATATTTAAGGAAGGTATTAATACCGGAGCAAAAAGGATATGTGCTTGTGATACTGTGGGAATGCTCACTCCTGAAAAATCATTTGAATTTTATGGAGAATTAAGCAAAATTGGGGCACCTTTGAGTGTTCACTGTCATAATGACTTTGGTTTGGCAGTTGCTAACTCTATTGCTGGCTTAAGGGCAGGAGCTACAGAAGTCCATGCTACTATAAATGGTATTGGAGAACGGGCTGGAAACGCTGCTCTGGAAGAAATAGTTGTTGGTTTATACTCTTTATATGATGAAAAAACCAGTATAAATATTAAAATGCTT
The DNA here is from genome assembly GCA_030681145.1 of Methanobacteriaceae archaeon. Classification (GTDB taxonomy): domain Archaea; phylum Methanobacteriota; class Methanobacteria; order Methanobacteriales; family Methanobacteriaceae; genus JAUXXK01. The sequence continues at coordinate 5,015 of JAUXXK010000051.1, forward strand.
TATGATATATCTCGGATGGTTGCCCGACTCACTAATGTTTATCTGCAACCTAATAAGGCTATTGTTGGAGAAAATGCTTTTGCACATGAATCTGGTATACATGCTGATGGTGTTATTAAAAAAGCAGAAACTTATGAACCCATCACTCCTGAACTGGTGGGACACCAGAGAAGATTTGTAATGGGCAAACACATAGGCACCAAGCTCTTACAAAAACGGGTGGAAGAACTGGGATTGGTGGTTGATAAAGATCAATTAATACAGATATTCAATCGTGTGAAAACACTGGGAGATATGGGTAAATGTGTCACTGATGTTGATCTTCAGGCTATAGCAGAGGATGTACTTGGTTTAATGCAAGAAAAAATGGTTGATCTAGAAGAAGTAACCATTGTTTCTGGTAATAAGGT
>JAUXXK010000055.1 GCA_030681145.1 Methanobacteriaceae archaeon
AACTTCAAACGATTTATAAAGGATTTTTCTTTAATAAAAGAATATCCTCCAGAATCCGTAGCTGTATGGAATCAGTATCTGGTTTATGCCACAGCACTAGGAGTAGCCGATAAAGTGCGTAAAAGCATGGAAATGTCCCTACCTTCTGATGATCTAAACAGAAGTGACATATATCTCTTCCATTATTACGGAGGATACGTTCTATTATCTTCCACACTAAATAGTGGTATGGCCACTGCAAATCAAGGTGATGGCGGTTCAGGAGGCGTCGGAGGCGTCGGAGGAGGATCTGGAGGAGGTGGAGGAGGAGCATTTTAAATACTTTTTCAAACATTATTTTTTTTTATTTTTTTATTGAAGTTAGAAAATCCAATAAAATATTCTGAATTTCAGGGATATTTTGAGGAATAAGTATATTATGGGCTGTATTTTCTATAAATTTTAATTTTGAATATTTTATCAACTTATTAGTTTTCTCAGCCATATCTTGATTAATTAAAGAATCATCCTCACCAGAAACTATAAGAACCGGTTTTAAAATTTTGTTAAGATCGGGTTTTATGTTAAAATCAAGACATGCATCTATAGAATTTATTATAGCCGATACTGATTCGGTCTTAATTTTTAATTTTTTAACTTCTACCAGTAAAGACTTATTTTGTTGAATTAGTTGAGGTTTTATAGCCAATGGTAACATTTCATCAAAAAAACTATCAAATCCACCGTTAATAAGAGAGTTTTTAAGACTTTGAAGCTTATGTTTTAAGTTAGAATCAAGAAAACTAAAACTGGACATTAAAACTAGTGAAAAAACCATTTCTGGATGTTTTAAAGCTATTTGTTGGGCAATGGCGCCCCCCATGGAGAACCCTATTAAATGTGCTTTCTCTATTTTTTGACTTTTAAGAAAATTATAAACATCCTCAGAGAATATTTTTATGGAATATGGGGTTTCTGGTTTGGGTGATTTACCATGACCCCTCAAATCTATGGCTAGGGTATGGTAATGTTTAGATAGTTCTGGAATTATTGGATCCCAAAAAATAAGGTCATCAGATAAACCATGAATAAAAACTAATGGAGTTCCATGACCAGATTCCTGATAATTTAATTTCATGTTGTATAGTATGTTCCAAGGATTTTAAATTTATTATTGTATTTTATGAAAAAATGCTTTAAATCAAACCAATTGTTAACCCTAGAAAAAATCTATTATTTGATTATGATTACAGTTTACAAACCAGCTCCTCAGGAACCTCCCTTAAAGAAAAAAGAACCTTCAATAAACACCATAATGCCAGAATACTCAAAAAACCCCAGGCAGGAATTAAATGGCCAATAAAACCAGTTAATAAAACCATTACAATAATAAAGTAATATGGCATTCGAAATGCAATAAAAAGCTTATTTTTACATTCTGAAAGGCTAAAAGACGAGATATGTATAAGATTTAAAGATAAAAATGTCAGGGCTAGAGATACACATAACAACCATACCTCACCAGAGGGTAGAAAACTACCTGTATCCAAATTAATGGCGTGTTTTATTCCTGTAGCCAGTGTTGCTATTCCTAAAAGCAGTGGAAAATGAGAATATAACCATAGGTGATAAGAACTTACCTTATTTTCTGATTTGATAATTTTGGCCTCAGCACCACGGGCCTCTTCAAAGTAACTCCACCATATACTAAAGGCAATGATTAATCCCATGATTCCGGATATTTCAGATATAAAACCGAATCCAACGGCATTAATCGTGAAAACCACACTTACCACAGCTTCCCCTATCAATATAATAGTAAAAAGCCCAAATCTTTCTGGTAAATGTTTGGAATGTGGTGGGAGTTTATAGTGTTCTTCAGCAGCAGTGATTGGAGTTAATATATCAACAATAATAGCCAAAGCCCATAAAACAAAAATGTAAGGTGCAGGAATAAATGCAGATATCAACCAGATTAATGCCGCGAGCAAAAATCCCTTAATATAATGATCCGTGAGTTTTTTAGCCTTACTGAGATATTTGCCTGCCCGGTAATATTCCAGTACCAGTATGAATCTTAATAATGCATAAGCTATAGCAAATTCCTGACCACTGTGACCATATGCAGCAGATACATTTACTGCCAGTGCTGCCACCACTATCATCTGTAGCATGGTTAAAAATCTATTTAAGATATCATCAGTGCCGAATCGTGTCAGGTAAAAAGTATGGCCCACCCATCCCCACCATATCACAAAAAATAGAGGTATAGATTTTAAAAAACCATGAAAAGAATAATCAGAACTTAAATTAAGTGAGATTATGGATATGGCCGCCACAAAGACCAGATCATAGAATAATTCTAACCACTCTGCGTGTCTTTCTTCCCCATCATCACTTATACGCAATGAAGGTGGTAAAATTATATCCTTTCTGAGCTTCATATTAAATCCTGATTATAATTAAAATATTATGTTACATTAAATGGGCACACCTGGTTTTTGCACAATATTTTCTTCGGGAGTTGTATCCTCACTAGAATTATTTTCAACTGGATTATTAACCGGTTCATAGTTTGGTTCAGCCACAGTAGAATTAATGGTATCATTACCCGGAGGATTATCATTGTTAGAGCTGAAAATGGCCAGAATAACCAATATTCCTAGTATAAAAATTATAAATAGTTTCATGTTCATATTATCAACATAATATTCTTCTTCGTTTAATAAATATTCTTCTCATCAATTATCATAAAAAACTATAAACTATCAATTTTAATAAAATCATGATAATAAATTAAAGTTTGGATTATGATATTTTTTTAACTTTTAACAATATAGTTAATCTTTCAGCAATATAAATTTCTATATTTTGATGAAAAATCGAGTTTAAGGAGATTTATAAATTTCTAGATGAAATAAGCGCAAATAATCAATATTATAATACTGAAAACATATATTTTATATCAAAAACATAACTTATACTAGGAGTGGTTAAATGGATTATTACCATGATGAAAAAATGGAAAAAATATTTGAAGTTCTTAAACAGCCAAAAAATTTGGATGATATGGATCTATCAGAGAATTTTATTAAAAATCTAATTATAAAAATTATCGCATCATATGGAAACATTAAAGTTAATCATATTCATGAAATTACTGGACTTCATGTGGATATTCTAGAGAGTTGTTTAAGGGATCTGGAAAAGGAAGAATTATGTGCAGCTATAGGTGGAGGATTTCTATTTGCAAGTGTAACTTTCACTATAAAAAAGCTGGGTAAAGAGCATGCCGAAAAACTCATGCATGAAAATCCATACATTGGAATGGCACCCGTATCATATGATATGTATTATAAAATGATGGAAGCCCAGTTAGATGGACGATTTCCTTTAGATATACCTCAAGAAGTTATTGATAGAACCTTCAAGGCCGTGGTGGGTAACGATAAAGGTAAAACAACACTTGTAGAATCTGCCATTGGTGGGAAGGGATTCTTCATTTACGGTTTGCCTGGTACTGGTAAAACATTCATGACCAGTAAAATGTCAGATTTATTACCCCCTATAGTGATACCGCGTTACATAGAATTCAGTGACCAGGTTATTCAATTATTTGACCCAGATTTCCACAGGGAATGTCCAGAACAAATAGAAGATATTAGGTGGGTTAAAATTTACGCCCCATTTGTATTCACGGGATCAGAATTAAACACAGAAAAACTTGAAACCAACTTTGACCCCAATAAAGGAGTATATGAAACATCTCCAATTATTAAGGCAAATGGAGGTGTGCTTTTATTTGATGATTTAGGTAGACAAAAGGAGGATCATAATGCGCTTCTAAATCGTTTGATAGTACCTATGGAAAATAAAAAAGATATGATATATGTTAAAGGAGCTCCAATGGTAGTCCATTCACATTTCATACCTGCATTTTCCACCAACCTTGATATCACTATCATAGATGAGGCCCACTTGAGGAGAGCACCACTACATATTTTACTGGAAAATCCTACTATTCCTCAAATTTTAAAGGTTTTCAAGGACAATCTGGACTCTATGGATGAAAAATATGAACCTGAAGTTATAGATAGATTTAAAAATGTTTATTTATCTCCTAATCAAGGCGGAGAAGGGCTTCAACCAACATTTGCCCATGCCAGAGATCTGGCCCAGATAGCACAGGCCGTTAGAATTAGAAAAAGAGAAGACATTATAAGTAAAGAAATTATGGATGAAGCTCTTAGTCAGCATGTTTTAATTGCATTGCAGAGAAGGTTAACCCCTGCCTTATTTGAGCGGATTATCAGACATAAAAAAGATAATTAAAAAATTTAATCCAATGATTAACCATTTTTTTCAATTATTAAAAAAATAAAATAAAACCGAAAAATGAATACTATTTATATACCTAAAATAAATGGTAAATGTTATTTAAAAAAATAATTAGTGAATCCTATTCCTATCATTACAGATAAAAAAAATGAGATAATATTTTCGAACTTTAAGGGAAAACTTTTTATGACATCTTTTTTAATATAAAAAAGGCAATAGTCAAAGGAGAACAATAAATGACATGCAGTATTTTAGTCGGAGGCGGATGGGGAGACGAAGGTAAAGGTAAATGTATTACTTACCTATGCAATTATGATAAACCCAATATCATCGCCAGAGCAGGAGTAGGGCCCAACGCAGGTCACTCTGTAGAATTTAATGGGGAAAAATACGGTTTGAGATTAACACCATCAGGTTTTGTACATACTGAATCCAGATTATTAATTGGGGCTGGTGTACTAATTGATCCAGAAGTATTCCTACATGAAATGGATTATTTAAATAAATATAATGTTAAAGAACGATCTTTTGTTGATTACCGCTGCGCTATCATAGAAGAAGATCATAAAGTTCGCGATAAAGGGTCTGATCATCTTTATAAAAAAATTGGAAGTACTGGAACTGGTTGTGGTCCAGCAAACTCAGATAGAGTTATGAGAACAGCTAAATTAGCCGCTGAAATTCCAGAATTGGAAGGATATACCACCAATGTTCCACAGGAAATTAATGATTCTTTAGATAACGGTGAAGATGTTTTTATCGAAGGTTCGCAGGGTTTCGGATTATCATTGTACTACGGGACTTATCCATTTGTAACCAGTAAAGATACTACTGCCAGTACAGCTGCAGCAGATGTCGGTGTAGGTCCTACAAGGATTGATGAAGTGATAGCTGTTTTCAAATCATATATAACCCGTGTAGGTGAAGGACCTTTCCCAACTGAAATGACACAGCCTGAAGCTGAAAAAATGAACTTAGAAGAGTACGGAACCGTTACAGGAAGAAGAAGAAGAGTTGGTCTTTTTGATATGGAAATGGCTAAAGAGTCTTGTATGATTAATGGGGCTACTCAAATTGCTTTAACTTGTGTGGATCGTCTTTTCCCAGGATGTGAGAGAACTACTGATTATTCTGAGCTTTCCGGTGAAATAAAGCGATTTATTGAAGAAATTGAAGGAGAAACCAAAGTTCCGGTTACTATAATTTCTACAGGACCAGATTTGGAAGATACTATTGATTTAAGAGATGAATTACTTTAAATTCTCTCATTATTCCTTTTTTATTTTTATAAATCATTTAATTATTATTTTTATAAATC
>JAUXXK010000058.1 GCA_030681145.1 Methanobacteriaceae archaeon
CCCTTAAAATTGTTCAACCCTTCTTGGATCTGTGAAATTTCAATATCTGATGTCAGAGCACAGCAAAAGACGGCTAACACATTTTTAATCGGATCGGGGGATGGTGCAAATGTTTCAATAGTAAAGGTCTCGTTTATTATATTACCTTTAACTGTCCGGAGATTAATGGATTTAATTTCAATAGAAGATTTTTTAAAACCATAATTTATATTCAAAGGATATAGATTAGATTTATTTTCTCCATAAATGTCTATTTTTTTATTATAATTATTAAAACTGAATGTATTGATTTTATTTCCCAAATCATTTTTTAAATCACTATAATGTTTGTAAAACGTTTCATATTCACAACAAACCATAGAACTATCAAAAATCTGTTTTTTGGCCTCACTGGCTTTTCTAATGCCTTGAGCAATAGGATAATTTTCAACTAAGTTGGTTAATAATCCCACATCAGCCATACCAGTGGCTCCTAAAGATGTTTCAAATATACAAGAATCATAATCATAATTTTCAGCTAGTTGGATGGTTTCTATGATGCTGGCAGGAGTGATACTAATATTCTTCTTAAGAATAGTGGATGACTTTGATTTTTGTGAAGATATAATTTCTGCACCTAAACTGCTTAGTACCAGAGGATTTTTAAATGCTAGAATTTCTTTAAGCATGCCTACTGCACTAGTTTTACCTTTTACTCCAGTAACTTCTATACAAAGGGGATTATTCCAGTCTTTTAAGATTAGTTTAATAATTTGATGATGTGTAAAGTCCGGTTTTATATTTAAAGGACAATGTATTGGAAAAATAATAGTTAGATCATCATCTTCATTAAAAGACGGATAATGGGATTTAATCAAAGATTTTAAAGCATTTTTATCATTTATATTACTTAATCTCTTAATGGAATTTTCTATTAATTTAATTCCTTTTTTTTTAAGTAAATCTTTTTGAGTTTTACTAGAGGTGTTATAAATATCCCAGATCCATATATTTTTATATAAATCTCTTTTAACTAGTTCCAAAGAGATTATTAATCCACCGTGAGTAAGATCTATAACAAGGGCATTCATTAAGTCACCTGTTTATTAAAAAAGTATTTAATCTGAATAATGTATTATATTTTTTATGAGTTTATTCCGCCTTCGGTAAGCTTTTCTCTCACTCTTTTATAGAAATTCTTGTTTAGTCTCACGAAATAAGCATGCTGATCTGATTTTTTGAATATGAGTTCTTCGGGATAGTCAAATTCCTCCTCGTACTGGCCATCTATAACTGCGATGGCTTTTTTACCTTTTCTTAATAATTTAACAGTTATTTTACTTTTATTTGATACTACGATGGGTCTGGCACTTAGTTTAAATGGACATATTGGTACAATTAGAAAAGCTTCCACTTTTGGATCAACGATGGGGCCGCCAGCGGACATGGAATATGCAGTGGATCCGCTGGGAGTAGCTACTATAAGACCATCTGCTCTTAGTTCCTCTACAATTTCATCATCCACCGATATTTCTATATGCAGCATTTTAGCAGGTTTTTTAGTCATCATTACCACTTCATTAAGGGCTGATGGTAATTCATGGCCATGATGTACCCTGAGCAATGTTCTTTCTTCAATAAAATAATTTCCTACCAGAACTTCTTCCAGCGCATTAAATGTATTTTCAGGGTCTACCTCAGTTAAGAAACCAACTGTTCCTAAGTTTATGCCTAGGACTGGAATTTTTTTCTTATTAACAAGACTCTGAGTTCTTAAGATTGTTCCATCACCACCTATAGTTATTATCATATCTGCATCCATATCGGGAAGTTCTGCTCCCATATTTTTATATTCTGGGATTTTTTTAATTAAACCGGTATCTAAAATAACTTTTATTTCTTTTTTTAATAGAAATGCAACTATTTCTTTAACCAGATTAATTGATTGGGGGAAGTCTGAACGAGAAACAATTCCTATGCGCATTATATGACCTCCATTATTTTCATAATTTCCTGATGAAGATCTTTATTCCCTGCGGCAATTATGGAAGTTCTTGAACTTAAATTCAAAAGACCATTTAGGGGTAAACCTGTCTGATCTGTGATTAAACCACCTGATTGTTCCACAAAAAGCTTGGCCGCTGCGATATCAACTACTCTCAAATTTCCCCTAAGATCCATAAAAGCATCGTATGCGCCATTTCCTACATAAGATAGCTCTAGTGCTACAGATCCAAGTATTCGCATTCTTCGAATTATTTTGCATATGTTATTAATCTGGCTGAATTTGGTACCATATATAAATGCACCCATTGATGAATGATTTAAACTGGTTTGAATGGATGGGGATACTTTTTTACCATTTACTAATGATTCATTATCTTTAATAACTTCGTAAAAATCTCCTGTGGCGAAATTTTTAATAAAACCCATTTCCACATCGTTCAAAGAAGGTAAATCTTTTTTAGGAGTATATTCTGCTATGGCTATTGATATTCCAAATGCAGGAATTTTTTTAACTGCATTGCTTGTCCCATCCAGAGGATCTACGACAAAAATAATTTGAGGGTCC
>JAUXXK010000061.1 GCA_030681145.1 Methanobacteriaceae archaeon
ATATTACCTGTGAATGTACTGTTAGTTACGTCTAAAGTTCCACCATTCTGTGTTAAGGTAACACTTGTGAGTGTACTACGGGTTATGTTTATAGTTCCACCATTGTAGATGGCACCACCATTCCTAGTTGCTATGTTGTTAGTAAATGTGCTGTTATTTACGGTTAAAGTTCCTCCATTCAGTGTTACTGTGATACTATTTAGTGTTTCGTCGATGTAGTTTATGATTCCACCATTGTAAATGGCTCCACCATCGAGTGCCATGTTATTGGAGAATACACAGTTGTTTACGGTTAATGTTCCATTATTGTAGATAGCTCCTCCTAAAGTTCCTTGTCCATTAATTAGTATTAGGTTTCGGAGGGTAGCTGTTATGCCGTCATTGATTATGAATATTGTTCCAGTGTTACCACCATTTATAGTGGCATAGCCATTGCTGAATACGTTGAAATTCAGATTTTTATCAATAATTAGACCAAATTCATTAAAAACTGCACCTGCCTCAAGCATTATAGTGTCACCACTTAGAGCATCGGCTATGGCCGCTGAAATTGTAGGATAAATATATCCTGCAGGATTACCCCCACGAGCAACAGGTACTCCTCCATTATATATCTGTGGATCGGGTAATGTTTGATTATTTTCAGAGTTTAAAGAATCTGATGATTCATTATTGGAATTGTTAGTAGTGTATTGGTCAGTTTTCTCTAAATCTTCTTCAGCATTAGATAATGTTGAATCATTTGATAGTTCTTCAGTAGCTGCAACATCATTTACAGTGCATGAAACTACTAATACTAATGCTAAAAGCAGTAATGGGACAATTATTTTAGATTTAATTTTAATTGAGTTAGAATTGTCTTTTTTTGTAATTTTTTGTCTTCTAATCTTTTTCACCTCCCTTAAATTGCTTAGGGTTATGAAAAAAGATCTATAAGAAGGAATAATTGTTGAAAAATGGTTATACTTTCAAAAATATCCGGAAAGGGAAAATATAAATAAAAATTTAAGAAAGCACCATTTAGTTTTTTTAAATTTGTTAAAATGAATTGGCAGAGTGTTATAACCCTATAAGTATATATATAGATTATAATAATATATATAATATTTGATTATTTAAGTTAGACGGGTTGTAGTATATTGAATTTTTTTTCGGATAGGTTATGTCTAGTATGGTGCATTATAATTGGTTTTCCGTTGTTTTTGGAACTATTTATAGATATATAGTCCATATGGTTGTTTTCAAGTAATTCTAGTTTTTATTTACATTCCTAGGAGTGTCAAGTTTGAAATTTTTCTTAGTGATCTAACCTAAATCATTCATCACTTGATTATTATTCTTTTTCACAAACCTATAAGCCCTTAAAAATTCATCCATCTCTTCTTTGGCCATTTTTATAGGAATAACATTTTCTACACCAGTTTTACCAATAGTGGCAGGCATCCCCAGACAAACATCATTTATACCCGGTATCTCATTATCCAAATAAGTAGAAACTGTGAATATTTTTTTTTCATCTCTTAAAACTGTTTTAACCACATCAGAAATTGCATAAGCCGGACCATATTCAGTGGCCCCTTTACATCCAATAATATCTCCCCCAGAAGATATTACCTTTTTAATAGTACCTTCCACATCAAATTCATCTAATTCTGGAATATACTTATATTTCATAAAATCACTGATAGGTATGCCTCCAATGGCAGTTAAACTCATTAAAGGAACCATGTGCACACCATGTTGGCCAATTACACGAGTATTTATTTCATTAACATGCACTTTAAAATGTTTTGCTATGTATTTTTTCATTCTAAGTGAATCCAAATGGTTTCCCAGTCCAAACACCTGGTTTTTACTTAAATCTGATTTTTTCAGAGCCACATATGTCATAACATCTACTGGATTAGTCACCACCAAAACCACCGAATCAGGTGAATATTTATAAATCTCTTGAGAATAATCAGCTATTATTTTTGCATTAGTCTTAGCAAGTTCCATTCTAGTAACATTATTTTTCCGGGGAACACCCGCAGTTAATACAACGACATCAGATTCCTGAATAATTTCCATATCACTAGATGATTTAATAGAAATATCGGCCCCCATGGCCGCCATTGCATCATAAATATCTAAAGACTCTCCTTTGATCTTATCAATGCTGCTTTTTCTTGAAATAAGTGCTAGTTCAT
>JAUXXK010000063.1 GCA_030681145.1 Methanobacteriaceae archaeon
AACTTAAACCATGTGGTAGGAGTATCAGAACAGAATTTGCATCTTATACGCGCTGTTCATATTATAATGTCCGGAACAATAATGGATGGAAAACTGGCCCTAAGCAGCGAACATGACGGATATGCTTGGGTTTATTTTGAAAATTTAAAGGAGTACGAATTGGCAGACTGGCTGAAAGATTACGTAAATAATCAATATTCAATTACTAGCTGCCGAAATGAAATAGATGAGAAAAATGAATCAGAAAATAAGTTAAAACCCTGGATAAAAACCATTAAAAATTCGATTGATTCCGTCCGAAAACAAGAATAAAATATTTAATAAAAAATTAATTATTTTCTAAAAAAATATTTTAATTTTAAATAGTTTTACTAAAAAATAATATATCTAAAATTTAATAAATAAAAAATTCTTTTTAAGCTAACTAATCATCAAAACTTTTATATATCAATATAACAATTGTTATATCATGGATATGTGGCAAATAATTATAAATTAAATGCCCATTATTCAAATTTTCCTAAAAATGATCCTAATCGAATGATAATATATTGAAATAGTGATTTTACCCGTTATAACATTCGGTTAGGGTAGAATTAGGTGGAAAAAATTATTATTATTTTAATGAAGATAATTTTTGGCATTTAAAGTGGTTAAACCCATAAAATGATAATATTTTAAATACATAACATAGTATGGAGATTAATTATTTAAATTAAAAGGTGATGAATTAAATGAGTAATGTAAAAATAGATGTAAAAGGAGAAACCTGCCCAGTACCTCTTGTTGAGACTAGAAAAGTCTTGAAAAATGCATCAAGAGGAGACATAATAGAAATAACAGGAACACATCCCGCTTCTAAAAAAGAGATACCTATGGCCATAGAAGCACTGGGCCTGGAACTAATAAATGTAGAAGAAAAAGATGGCATATGGAAAATTAAAATAAAAAGGTAGTGATTTAATGACTGAAAAAGCCACTATAATAGTTCATAGCGGGGATATGGACAAAGTTTACAGTGCATTAATTATCGCCAATGGTTCACTATCCATGGGGCTTGATGCATCATTATATTTTACATTTTGGGGACTGGAACGTTTGAAAAAAGGAGGTCTTGAAAAAGGCCCTCTATCAAAAATGCACTTTTTAGGATTGGGAAAATGGATGATAAATAAGAGAATGAAAAAAGCTAATGTTGTATCCTTAGAGCGATTATTATCTGATTTTAAAGAGCTTGGGGGAAAAATTATAGCCTGTGATATGACAATGGAAATTATGGGCGTAAAAAAAGAAGATCTCCGAGAGGATCTAATTGATGAATATGGTGCCGTGGGCACATATGTCCAAGAAGCAAGAGAATCCAAAATAACATTATTCATCTGAATAAGCTTAATTTTATTAGTGAAAAATATATGAATTTAAAATTAAAGTTTATTGCTTTAATACTAAGTGGTTAATAAAAGGATGTTGATATAATGTTAAATGAATATATATACTTGGATAATGCTTCAATTACTCGCCTAGATGAAAGAGTATTAGAAGAAATGAAAAAATATTTTTTTAAAAATTATGCCATCCCCACATCAGAATCAGGATATTCAATGGGCATAGAATCCCGAGAAGCTTTGGATAAAATTAGAGAAAAGATAGCCAATTCTCTTGGTGCTTCTAAAGAAGAATTCATTTTTACCTCAGGCAATACTGAATCAAGCAATATTGCTTTAAAAAGTGTAGTTATGGCAGCAAATCTAAAAAACGACCTACTTTCAAATTCTGAATCAAGTAAAGAAAAAAATTCTGTTCATATAATTGTATCTAAAATAGAAGATTTTTCTGTTCTTAATACGGCTAAAACATTAGAAAAGATGGGTTTTGGGGTAAAATACCTTGATGTTGATTCAGAAGGTTTAATAAGTCCAGAAAACCTTAAAGAATCAATTTCAGATGAAACAATTATTGTATCTATACAACATGCTAATCAAGAAATAGGAACTATTCAGGATATAAAGACTATTGGAAAAATTTGTAAAGAAAAAAACGTAATATTCCATACTGATGCCACCCATTCATTTGTTCGTGTCCCCATTGATATTAAAAAAATAGACGTAGATTTAATTTCAGTTTCAGCCCATACTATTCACGGCCCAGCAGGTGTCGGAGGATTATACATTCGTAAAGGAACCCCTATTTCTAAATGGATGGACGGTGGATTTCAAGAATATAACCTCCGTGCAGGAACCGAAAACATACCTGGGGCCGCAGGTTTTGCTAAAGCAGTAGAACTGATCACTGAAAAAGAAAATTCGAAATTATTGAAAATGAGAGATCATCTTATTAATCGAATATTAACAGAAATTCCACAAACAGTTTTAAACGGCCACCCTAATCATAGAACTCCCCATAATGTGAATATAACATTCGAATTTGTAGAAGGAGAATCCATAACATTACATCTTGACATGAGAGGATTTGCAGTAAGTACTGGATCAGCTTGTTTTAGTAAATCATTGGATCCTAGTCATGTTATATTGGGTATTGGGGGCAATCCTGAAAGGGCTCATGGATCTGTAAGATTAACATTCGGACGATTTAATAATATGGAAGAAATTAATGCTGTTGCAGATGCATTAGCCACAGTAGTGGAAAATTTAAGAAAAATTAGTCCTTTAAGTAAGTGAAAACTAAATCTAGCTTTTTTGGACTATATCTAAGTATTATTTCTTAAAATATCTTTTTTTCAGCTTTTTGGCCTCTGATTACCCAAGAATTTCATTATTTTAATAAACTATTTGCAAAATTTTTGGCATTTTTAAGGTCTTCTTCATCAGGTTTCCCTTTATTATGCCCACCTACCAATTTTAAAGGCCCATAGCTATCAAATCCTTTACAGTAAAACTCATCCATGACTTCAAAACCTTTGTCAGATAATTTTTCATTTAACCATTTGTTTGGCTTTCCATTTCCACTGGTTATAAATGTAAATGCTTTTTTACTTTTCACATTATCCATGCTTTCAACAAACTTTCTTAATTTTTTATGAGGCCTGAAATAGTATATTCCTGAACCAAATCCAATTAAATCATATTCGTTAATAATATCATGATTTGCATCTGTTAAGTCTATTAAATCTGCTTCCAAAGTTTTGGCCATTGCTTCAGCAATTTTTTTAGTATTTCCATGATGTGTAGATTTGTAAATTATCGCGGTTTTCATTTTTATTCCTCTTTTAAATTACATATGTTTATTAATTTGACAACTTTCGAATTGTATTTGAAAAAAAATTTTAAGATTCATTATTCAGTTTTAAAAGTTCATTCACTTCATTAACCATTTCTTCATTAACTCTCGCCACTAAATATTTACCTTTTCTTTCAGTGAAGATCAAATCAGCATTAGATAACTCTTTAAGGTGATGTGATATAGTAGGAGCGCCAATATTCAAAGATTTACTAATTTCACATATTAAACAACCACTATCCGTTTCATAGCTGGCTTCATGCTTTTTAACAATTTGAAAGTATAATTCTAAGCGATTAGGGTTAGAAAGGGCTTTAAAAACTTTGGCCATTTTTTTGGTATCCATACATACACCACAATTATTCCACAATTCGATAAGTATCGAAACTTAATTATTTTTGAAGTAGTATATAAAGATTGCTTGTTTAAAAGTTATCCAATTATTAGATGGATGCCTTGATCTAGGAAATAAAATGCAAACATTACTAAAACTATGCCTAAAATCCTCATTATGTAAATATATGGCTTTCCCATCAATAAATTCCTGGATTTTCCAGTGCAGTAAGATAAAACTATTTTTGAACCTATTAAAAGTAAGTAAAACCCAATAATAAACCATAAAGGAGATAAATGACTCTTCATATAAGCAGGAATTATAATAGGTCCCCCAATGGTTATCCAGAATAAATAGGGGGCGGGATTTAAAAAATTAATGACAACTCCTTTTTGTAGTGATTTAGGTTGATCTAATGAAATATCTGCAGTCAAACCTCCAGTTTTAAAACACTCATAAGCCAGAAATACCAAATAAACCGCGCCAATAATAGAAATAATTCCTAGAATAAAACTATATCCAGAAATTAAAGATAAAAACAGCAAACAAATTATAATAATAGGGATATCCGAAATTATCGGGGCAAAAGCTACTTTTACTCCTTCTTTGTACCCGTGTTTCAATGTCTGGGAGATCACCAAGACCAGGAGTGGGCCCGGTGAGAATCCCGCATAGAGGCCTAGAGTGATTCCTGCAATAAATAGTTCGATCATTTTTATATTCCTAAAATTTTTATCAATTGCTTATTTTATTAATATTTTCATATCATATAATTGATAATAATTAAAGTGTTATTTTTTTTAAGCAAATAAAGACATATTAAGTTAAAAAAATTTCGATAAAACATCTCTACCCCAAAAACTTTACAAACCCAATAAACCAAAAAATATAAATACTATTTTTTTATTGCATAAATTATGGAGAAAATAGTTCTTGGTCTCCCCAAAGGGAGCTTAAACAATGTCAACAGGGGAAATACTTATCAATTGCTAGTAGAAGCAGGATATGAAGTCAGAGGATATGAACCTGGTAAAGAAGAAAATGAAATTTTTATTACCAATGATTCTGAAATTAAATCCTACCTTACCAGGCCACAAAGTGCTCCTGTGGAACTTAATCGAGAAATTCTTGATTTAGCAATAATAGGTGAAGATTGGGTTCGTGAAGAGTCCGTAAATCTATCAAAAGAGTTAATAACAAAAATTGGAGATCTTAATTACGGACAAACACGTTTGATTGTGGCCGTTCCACAAGGCGCCCCATATAATTCATTAAGTGAATTTTTTCAAGAAAACAAAAACAGGAAAACGCCAATTTTATGCTTTACAGAATACCCCAATCTCACTAGGCAGTTTTTTATGGAAAATGAATCTTATCAAGAAATATTTGGAGAAAGCACTCCTCTTGTTCAGGTCAGAGGATTATGGGATGGAGATAATGAAATGGTGCAAATAATAAACTCAGATGGTGCTACTGAAGTTTACATTGCTAAAGGCGCTGACTTAATTGTAGATAATACTCAAACTGGAAGTAGCTTAAAAAAAGCAGGCCTTAAAATAATAGATACCATCATGGAATCAAGTGCTGGCCTTTATGCTGGTACCAGCTGCACTGGACAAAAATTAGAAAAAGCACAGATGATATTTGATCAATTATTTGGAGCCATTGAAGCACGTAAATTTTTTGATGTTAAATTCAATATTGCCAATCATAGGGTGGCCGATACTGCAGCATTTTTAGTTTCAAATGAATATTGTTCTGACGAACCCACTGTGACTGCTGGTTCTAGTTTTTCCCAGATAAATGTTTTAATCCCTAAAAATAAGTTTCCTGAAATGTTAAAAGAAATTAAAAGTTTAGGAGCTTCTGCTATTGTTAGAGAAAACGTGAAACAGTATGTTAAATAATGAAAATAATCTAAAAAATTATTATTTTTATTATCTATTTTTTTTCTATTATTGAAATCGCTTTATTTTTTTAAAATAAATAAGATATTTAACTATTCCTCATTTAAGTCATTTATTAATCCCAATAGAAAAATAATAATATAAAGTTTTATAAGAACTCAAAAAAATAATATTATATGTGATTATTATGTATAATTCAAAGAAAAGAAAATTATTTCTGTCATTTTTATTGTTCTTATGTTGCTGTTTTCTGTTAAGTAGCACGGTTAGTGCATTAGATGTATTCATTACATCAGATAACATTTCAGGAGATAAAACTAAAGATGTTTCTAATCTTAATTCTGTAAAAGGTTATATTAAAAATGGTAGTTTAGAGAATAAAACTGATTTACATGTTACTGTAGATTCTAAAGCTCCTAAACCCGGTGAAGGTGAAAGGGCATTTTACTCTACAAGTAAAAATGGTGTTGCAGTTTATATGGCTGCCAGCTGCCCCGGAACCATGAAAACTGTTGCTAAATTAGCAGCATCATCTAGTAAAGGCGTTATTTTTGTTAACACCGGTAAACTAAATTTAAAAACTACTTATGTGATTAGAAGAGCTTGGGACGATAATTTCTCAAAAATGGAGTATGCTGGAATTAAAAAACCATATACCTTCTTAAGAAATGCCGGAGTATGGATTATACAGCCCAATATTGCATATCCTCATGGTACACAGGATCAGAAAAATAGATACATTGCCAGGGTTATTAGTAACATAATAGCCAATTACCCAAGTTTGACCAGTAATGCAGGGAGATATTATAATACTAAATTAATATTAAATCATAGAATTGATCCTCCTATCATGGCCAAAGTGGCAAGGGGAATATATAATTCAAATAAATATAAGAAAGCTTTTAAAAAGGTTTATTATTCATATCGTCCAGCTACATTCCTTTTAATGGCAACGGATTACATGAATGGACCAATTTATAAACCCATTTATATTAAAAATCCTAAAAGCTCTCATGTGAGAAGTACTTTTTCAGGAACAATATCCCGGACAGATTACAGAATAATAGCTAAAAACATAAACCGTTTTATGCGTAAATATAAACGGGCACCGAGTTATGTGCGCTTTAAAGGTAAAAAAATAGGTTATAAAGACGTTTTATTGATGTATGCTATTTTAACCAAAGGACATACCAGTAAATATAAAATGACCCTAGCTAGTAGTTATCGGTTCAGACGAGTTTATCGGTATTAATAATAATATTCTCTAAATTTTTCTTTTTGATTAATTAAACAATTTTAATAACCCAAAAAAAATGAGGGATTTCATTATTTTTAAAAATATAATAATACTATTCTAGTTTTCCTACAGGAGCTATGTAAATAGCAAATTCTTCTTTTCCATCAATTCGAAGAAGATTATCCAAGTATTCTTGATCATATGCCGCAATAGCACAAGTCCCCGTATTTATAACTTCACAGGCAAGGTACAGATTTTGTCCCACATGCCCCGCGTCCAGAGCAATTACCTTATGAGAAGCCACCCCATATCGCCATTCCATACGACTGGGAATACTGGACCATATAAAGGTTAATGCCCCTTCCCCTGCAAATTTTTGATTAAAAGTTGCTTTAATCATTTTTTGTTTCAAATTTTCTTCCTCAAACTCAAGTACTAGTTGATGAGTAAGTGGCAGGTATCTATAAACACCCTTTTGAATATCTTCCACATTAAATATTGTCAGATATGTTTCAAGAGCATGTCTGCATCCCGCAGAGGGAACATTACGAAAAACGTTGGCACCTGAAACAAATTTAACTCCTTGCGTTGACCATAGAAGAAACGATAATTCTTCTAAAGATAATGGTTTTTTGCTGAAATTACGCACACTATTACGATTTTGAATAGCATGGACTAAACTATGATCATATTTTTCACCCCAATCAAACATAGGCATGTCAATGATTAAAGATTTAGGATTATGTGGTTTTTCCACAGGAGGGGCTGGAAAGCCCTGAGTTTGATTAGTTTTTGAAAAATCAATCGTCTTTCTTATGCTGTCTTTTAAAAAATACCGACCATTCTCCAACAATTCTTCATAAGTTCCGTTTTTTTTATCCATTGATACACCCCAATAAAATTATAACTAATATATAATTTTATAATATTTCAAGTGAAATCTCTACTTAATATATTGTAATAACATGAAATTTAATATTATGGAAACGGAATTTCTATTAAAACTGATTAAAATTAATATCTATACTAAAAATATTATAGATATAATGAACAAATATACTAATAATGAAGGGAGGAATGAAAATGGAAGAAAAAGAAATTCAGGAATTTGTGGATAATTTCAAAGGAATGACCTGGGATGAACTACAGGATTTCCTCGATATTATGAATCGAGAAGATATGGGTTTGGCCATCCATAAACTAAAAGAAAGATTTGGTTAATGAATCCATCTATTAAATTAAATTAAGTGATTAAATATCTAATTTAAAATTTTTTTTTTAAAATATGAAAAAATAGTTATTTTTGCCAAAGTTTATATTTTTTAATTTTAAGTCTTAAAAATAATTAATAGCAATTAATAAATAATAATTGATTTAAATATAAATTAATTTGATATTATAAATAAAATTATTGGGTTAGTCTATGAACTGTGGTAAAAATGAAAGAAGAATATTATCTTTACGTATTTGGATTTATTATAACCTTTTTAATTTCTAGCATTTTATCTATTTACACTT
>JAUXXK010000070.1 GCA_030681145.1 Methanobacteriaceae archaeon
CCTTATCAATTTTTAATAACCCGCAGTATTGATGAGGGACTGAACTCCTTAAAAAAAAGTTTATAAATTATTTTTATGGTTGAAAATATTATGATTGACTGGTTGTAATAGACCAAAATTAGTAATAATTTTTATATTGAATTGTATGTCAAAATATGGTGTGCAAACAAGTAAGTGAGTGTTAGCAATGATAATGCAACCCGATTTTATCACTAAAACAATTATTAAAAAAGCTATGAAAGAAGTTGAATCTCAAAAAAATCTTCCTGCATTATCTAAAATGAGGTTTGAAAGTTATAAAGAAGGATTATGTGCACAAATATTGCATATAGGTCCTTATTCTAATGAAAAGCAAACCGTAAGCATTTTACATGATTTTATTGCTAAGGAAGGATATGAATTTAATGGTGAAAAACATGGTGAATGGCATCATGAGATTTATTTAAGTGATGTGCGCCGATCAAAGCCAGAAAATCTTAAAACAATCATAAGACAACCTATAAAATAGTTTTTTCATTAAATATTATTTTTATATTATTTGGTGATAATATGAATAGTTGGAAGTCATATGTTAATTCAGAATCCTTAGAATGGCTTCTTGAAGAGAATAATCCATCAGTTAGATATTTCACGTTAAAAAATATTCTTGGTAAGTCAGAAGGTGACTTGAAAGTTAAAGAAGCCCGAAAAAATATAATGAAAATAGGGCCTGTTCCTAAAATACTTGCCAAACAAGAAACTGAAGGCTATTGGGGGCGCCCTGAAAATTATTATTTACGCTCCAAGTATAGGGGAACTTCTTGGCAGATGATTGTATTGGCTGAGCTAAGAGCTGATGAAAATGATAATAAGATTAAAAAGACCTGTGAATTTATATTAAAGACGGCTCAGGATTCTTTAAGTGGAGCTTTTTCTTATTTAAGTGATAAAAATGGTACTGGGGACCATGAAAAAGTTTTGCCTTGTTTTACAGCCAACATGATATGGTGCCTTATACGATTTGGATATTTAGATGATGAAAGACTTCAAAATGCCATAGAGTGGCTAATCAAGTATCAGAGGTTTGATGATGGTGATGGAGCACCACCCGATATCTGGCCATTTAAAAGATGGGAACGATGCTGGGGTAAGCATACGTGTCACAGTA
>JAUXXK010000071.1 GCA_030681145.1 Methanobacteriaceae archaeon
AAATAAAGTAAGTGACTTAAGCCAAGACCAAGTGAAAGATATTTTCAGCGGGAAAATCACCAACTGGAAAGAAGTTGGCGGATCTGATGCTGAAATAAATTTAATAACTCGAGAAGACGGTTCAGGAACCAGAAGTGCATTTGAAGATATCATCATGGGTAAAGAGACTAAAATAAAAAGTGATGCTATTATTCAAAGTTCCACTGAAGCTGTTAAACAAGCTGTTAAACAAGATCCTAACGCAATAGGTTTCATCTCATTAGCAAACTTGGATGAAACTGTCAAAGCTTTAAAGATCGATGGTGTTGAACCTTCAGAACCTACAGTTTCTGATGGGACTTATAAAGTACAGAGACCTTTCCTTTTCCTAGTAAAAGGTGATGCTCAAGGCGCAGTTAAAGAATTCATTGACTGGGTTCTAAGTCCAGAAGGACAAGAAATTGTAAAATCTGAAAAGATTGTACCGGTCAAATAAATAATGAGATTGTGGATTATACCACAATTCTCACTTATTAATTTTTATTAAAAATTAATAGATGACTTAATTAATTACTTGAATTTATTTCAAATAGAATAACTCATTTTCATCACCAATATTACAAATATTAATAATCACGCATTATTTAAATATAGAGAAATACAATTATTTCACAAATTAATTAATCACAATAATATTTTCTCAAGGTGATGGAATGGATTCAAAACTCAAAATTGGAATAATCATTATTATAATTATCATTGGCGCTTATCAGATTTTTAAACCAGGAGTTCAATATGATCGAATAGAAATTGCAGGATCTACTTCTGTTCAACCAGTTGCGGAGAAGCTAGCTGAAAAATACATGGAAAAACATCCTAACGTTAAGATAAATGTTCAAGGGGGAGGGTCCGGTATGGGTATTAGAACCACAAAACAAGGAATTGTTAACATTGGAACCATTTCTAAATCTTTAAAACCGGCAGAAAAAGATGAGCTCCAAGAATATGTTATTGGTAACGATGGTATTGTAATAGCTGTAAACACACAAAATAATATTTCTGGTCTTAATGACCAACAGCTAAAAGATATTTTCAGCGGCAAAATTACTAACTGGAAAGAAGTTGGTGGGTATGATTCTAAAATTCATGTCGTAATAAGAGAATCCGGATCCGGAACTTTAAGCTCTTTTGAGTCTCTGGTAATGAATAAAACCAAAATCCGTTCTGATGCAATTGTTCAAGGATCCACTGAGGGCGTTAAACAAACTGTTAAACAAGATCCCTATGCCATAGGTTTTGTATCTCTATCTCACATGAGCTCGGATGTAAAGATTCTGGAAATTAATGAAATAACTCCTTCTGAAACCACTATCTCTGATGGTTCATATAGTCTAAAAGTCCCCTTTGAATTTTTAACCATGGGTGATGCTCAAGGAGTTACTAAACTATTCATTGAATGGGTACTTGGTCCAGAAGGCCAGGCTATTATGCGAAGCGAGAATATAGTTCCAGCTATAGGAAATGTTTCTGATGATGCTTAACGAATATAATTTGAACATAATATCAAATTATATTCATAATTAATAACAAAATTCATGATTAAATTACAATGACAAATATTACTAACTAATTTGGGGTGCTTTATGAATAAAAAACTTGGAGAATACTTAATAGAGAAAGGTTTATTTATTACAGCAATATTCTCTATAATAATAATTCTGCTGATTTTTGCTTTTGTATTCCGGGAAGGTTTACCAATATTTCAGGATTTTGGAGTTTTAAATTTTATATTTGGTATGGAATGGGCTCCTTCGGATGGGCAATTTGGCGTTTTTACAATGATCATAGGGTCTTTGTGTATAACCTTGCTGGCTTTAATCATGGCAGTACCTCTTTCGTTACTTTGTGCAATTTTCATGGCAGAAATAGCACCTTCTGGAATGAGAAAAATTTTAAAACCAGTTATTGAAACTTTAGCAGGAATTCCTTCAGTTGTTTATGGTTTTTTTGGTTTAATAGTTATGGTACCTTTAATAAGAGTTCAATTTGGTGGAACTGGTTTCAGTATGTTATCGGCATCTATCATATTAACTGTAATGATTTTACCAACTATAATTAGTGTTTCAGAAGATGCGATGCGCTCAATTCCTCATGAATACAAGGAAGCATCATTAGCATTGGGAGCAACTCAATGGCAGACAATAAAAAATGTAATATTTCCGGCTTCAGTTCCAGGAATAATCACTGCCATTATTTTGGGAATGGGTCGAGCCATTGGTGAAACATTGGCTGTTATTATGGTAGCAGGTAATGTAACCCAAATACCTCAGTCCATAATGGATCCGGTAAGAGCATTAACTTCTAATATTGCCTTAGAAATGGGTTATGCTACTGGTTTGCATTATAATGCACTTTTTGGAACCGCTGTGGTTCTTTTTATAATGATAATGGTTTTGTTGGTAATAGCTAACTACTATCACTATAAGAAAAAAGTGGTTATTGGGGGAGGATATTTATGAAATATTCAATTTTAATTGATATTACCCAATACCAATCCTTTAATCATTTACAAATAAAAAATTTAAGATTAGTGAATTTAAATGAATTTAATTTTCTAAAAGGAAGGATGAATCAATATGCCATTTAAAATAATTTCACCTAAAAACGCTCAAAGAATCATGAAATCTGTTTTTTGGGCATCAGGAATAATCACGGTGATTATTTTAATTATTATAATAGGATATATCCTCCTTAAAGGAATACCTGCAATAAATTTAGAATTCTTACTTGCAAATCCTTCAGATTCTGGAAGATCCGGTGGAATAGCCCCAATGATTGTTTCCAGTTTATATGTAACTTTAGTGGCCGGTATTGTAGCAACTCCTCTGGGTGTGGGCGCAGCAATATATCTTTCCGAATACGCAAGTGAAAACCGGATTGTTAAATTCATAAGATTTGGAACAGAAACACTAGCTTCTATACCTTCTATTGTATTTGGCTTATTTGGACTGTCATTTTTCGTAATATTTTTGGGAATGGGGTGGTCTTTACTTTCAGGAGGATTGGTACTTGCATTAATGGCACTTCCAACTATTTTTCAAGTGGCTGAAGTCTCCATTGAGGCAGTACCCAGATCTTATCGTGAAGGAAGTTTAGCTTTGGGCTCTACCAAATGGGAAACCATTTATCGAGTAGTTCTACCAGCTGCAATCCCAGGAATAACTACTGGAATTATTTTGGGAATGGCCCGAGCAATTTCTGAAGCTGCAGCTATTCTTTTTGTAGTAGGCTCAGCTTTGAGCATGCCTATATCTATATTTGATCCTGGAAGGCCTCTACCGCTTCATCTTTTTGTGTTAGCCTCAGAAGGAATTTCCATGGATAATGCATATGGAACAGCAGCAGTTCTGGTAATTTTGCTACTTATAATAACCGTGTTAACCAATACCCTGGTTGAAAAATACCAGAAGAAGATGATGGGGCGATAGAATATGAACAGAATCGAAGTTGAAAATTTGAATGGTTATTTTGATGATGCACACATCTTGAAAGATATTAACATTAAGATTCCAAATAACTCTGTAACTGCACTTATAGGGCCTTCAGGATGTGGTAAATCCACTTTTATAAGGACATTAAACCGTATGAATGATCTTATTTCAGGATTTAGACATGATGGCGCGGTTTATTTAGATGGTGCAGATATATATGATCCTAAAATTGACGTGGTTGATCTTCGTAAAAGGATAGGGATGGTTTTTCAAAAACCAAACCCTTTTCCTAAATCCATATTTGATAATGTTGCTTATGGTTTAAAAGTACATGGAATTACAGAAAAAGATATAATAAAAGAAAGAGTCGAAGAAAGTTTAAAAGCAGCAGCATTATGGGACGAAGTCAAAGAAAAGCTGGATAAATCGGCTATGGGTCTTTCAGGAGGCCAACAGCAGAGATTATGTATTGCCAGAACAATCGCTATAGAACCTGAAGTTATATTGATGGATGAACCATGTTCTGCATTGGATCCTATATCAACCACTAAAATAGAAGACCTTATCCATAAACTAAAAAACGATTATACTATCATAATTGTTACTCACAATATGCAACAAGCTACTAGAGTTTCTAAGCACACATCATTTTTCCTTCATGGAGAAATTGTAGAAAGTAATCTAACTGAAAGGATGTTTTTGGAACCAGAGGATAAAAGAACTGAAGACTATATTACTGGTAGATTTGGTTAAGTAATAAGCTATGGGCATTAATAAAAATTAACATGCCAAAATTGATGGTGAGATAATGTTTGGTGTTATTTTAGAAAATAAGATGTCTGCACTTAATAAAGAATTGATTGAGTATGGTGATATTACTGTGGAACGTGTGGATGCAGCCGTTGCCAGTTTTTTAGATGAAGATTTAGTTAAGGCTAGGGAAATCATTGAATCTACTACAAATGCCAATGAAAAAAGTCATAGTATAGAACATGGATGTCTTAAAATATTAGGATTACATCAACCAGTGGCTAAAGATCTTCGAATGGGTGCAGCTATACTTAGAACATCTATTGAACTAGAAAGAATCAATATTTTATCTGCTTACATTGCAAGATATGCTATTGACACAAATCAAAATGGAACCAACCATTATAAACCTCTCCATATTAGGTTTATGTCACAAACAGTTCAAAATATGATGAAAGATGGGATGGGTTCAT
>JAUXXK010000085.1 GCA_030681145.1 Methanobacteriaceae archaeon
TTCCAGAATTATCACGAATCATGGCCCTTAAAGGTGCCAATATAATTGTTTTCCCCGGCGCATTCAACCTCACCACAGGCCCAGCCCACTGGGAAACAATTATAAGAAGTAGGGCCATTGATAATCAACTTTTTGTAGTGGCAGTCTCACCAGCCAGCAATAATGAATCAAATTATGTTGCTTACGGTCATTCCATGGTGGCCAACCCTTGGGGAGAAATTTTGAATCAAGGCAGATATGATGAAGAGATAATCTATGCACAAGTGGATCTGAACGATATAAATAAAATTCGTTGTGAGCTTCCTATTTTAAAAACTCGGCGGAAAGACATTTATAATCTAAGCTGGAAATGAAAGTTGTGTCTAGAATATTTCATTTCAAAATAAAAATTAAAAATAGTTAATCCCAACCTGGACTAGGAATAATTAATAAAAGATTGGAATATTATTTTTGTATCTTTTTAAGGGCTTTATTTGCTGCTTTTTTAAAGTCTTTATCTTTTTCTTTTCTACGGGCTTTTTTAATAGGATCAACCGCATTTTCATCACCCATATCTCCCAGAGAACGAACTACAGCAAGTTTAACGCCCCAATCATCATCATCCAGAGCATCTATTAAAGGTTTTAGTGCTTTTTTATCGCCCAGTTCTCCTAAAGAACGAGCAGCTACTTTTCTAACCCCCCAATCATCATCATTAAGGGCCTTGATAAAGTATTCCACAGCAGATGGACTGCCGATCTTTTTAAGAGCAAATGTGGCATACCTTCGAATTTCACCTTCTTCTTGATTAATCAATTTTATTAAAGGTTCTACTGCAGATTCTCCCACATTACCTAATGCTTGGGCTGATTTGAATCTTACTTGAGGATTTTCATCCTTAAGAGCTACTACTAAAGGCATTATAATATTATCATCAGATATAGTGGCCATTTTATCGGCGGCTTGTTTTCTTATCTCCGGGTCTTTGTCTTGGAGTTGTTTTATAATCTCATTAATTTCACTTTTAGAGTCTGTCATGAAAATCACCATATAAAAATATTTATTCAAAATCCACTTCTTAATTAAATCTAAAAATACAATTTTTTGAGTAAATTTCTAATTTTTTAATTATAAATAGTTTTTAATATAAATTATTTGACTTTTAATTTTCAAGATCGATATTAATAAGGCAACTTTTTTTAATTAAACTAATAGTAAATTAAATATATTAATCTATTAAAGTATCATTTAGCTATTATTTATTAAAAAAAATTACAAATTGCATATTTAAATTGTAACTTAGAGGAAATTGTATGGGAAAATTTATTAAAATACTGAAATTAGGAAGATTTCAGTTTTTAATGGCCGGTTTATTCCTATATACTATAGGTGCATTATTTGCCACATTAAACACTGGTGAATTTTCATGGCTTCAATTCTGGTGGGGTTATGCTATATTAATGCCAGCCCATCTTTCCATATCGTATAGTAATGATTATTTTGATCTGGAAGTGGATAAACTATCACCACCTACTAATTTCACAGGAGGTAGTGGGATTTTGGTGGAAAATCCAGAACTTATAAATTTTGCCAAACAATTTGCCATTTTTTTAATAATATTATCACTGTTAATTGCTCTTTTATTTAGCTGGAAGTATTCATCCCCCGAAATATTTATTCTAGCAATTTTTGGAAATTTGCTGGGGTGGTTTTATTCCGCACCACCAATTAAGTTATCTTATAATGGATTTGGAGAAATACCAATGATAATTACAGGTTTTATTATACCTGCATTAGGATATCTTGCCATGTTAGGATATATTGATCTTAAGCTATTTTTATTTACAATCCCCATAATGATTTTTCAGCTGCTTTTTATATGTAGCGTAGAAATACCTGATCTAGAGTCTGATTCAAAAGGGGGTAAAAATACATTAATCGTCCGTAAAGGGCGTCAATTTGGGTTTAAGATAATGGGAATTTGTTCTATTTTGGGCACCATTATTTTTTTCGGATTATCTTACGCTAAGATCTATCCGCCCCAAATAAATTTCAA